>JBAZWE010000128.1:0-2569 GCA_041660545.1 Thermoleophilia bacterium | reverse complement strand
TGTGATTTCGAAACTCCAGGCCCGACGTGGGTCGGTTCCTACACCTGCCACCTGAATAACATATTGTTGTCCCGGAATAAGATTCTCGAGGATAATTTTATGTTTGGTGGTAGTTACTTTTTCGTAAACACTTGTTTCCGTTTTAGGAAATTTGGTGTAGCGTACTTCGTAACTGCGTGCATGATCTACCACATCCCAGCTTAGTTCAAGTGTACCGTTAATCTTACCTGCTTTTACAATTACATTTTCCGGTTGATCCAGTATATCCACATAGACGGGTTTGCGGTTGATATCGAAACCCGAACTAAGTATCATTACTTCGTCACCTTTACTGATGTTTTGCACCAAACGTCCGGTTTCACAAAGTGCTTCCGTCAGATTTAAACGTGCATTATTTTTTTCAGCTGTAACTTTTTTGCCACCATCAGCCATTTTGGCCAGGCAGTCATCGAATGTTGTGATAAGTGCCCGAATGGTCACAACATTGGGAGCCAACGTGGGGAAATATTCATTCCCGTCCAGATTAATTACAATATTCGACGCCTTTACTTTTAATTCAGGGTCGGAATACTCATTTGTTGAAAATCCTAAACTTACTTTGTTCATAGGCTAATGTGTTTTAAAAATTAGAGGCCCCCTATCCCGATAGAATCGGCCCACCGGATGGGAAATAATCGATTTAGTAAAAAATTGTTCCCGAGATAGCTATCGGGACTTTAAAATACATAGGGTGGAATTACACATCCCACCAACAAGTACCGAACTTTGCTCATTTAATAAACATATCCGTTAGGACAGATGTTGCCGTTCTCCGGCTGACCGGCTGCTCCTTGTTAACCTGCTGTAAAATTTTATCTTAATACCAAACAATATATTCAAAAGATACTTACTTTTGCCCCGTAAAACTTACTTACAGCCTAAGAATAAATGAATACTAAAGCTGAACAGGCCGGTTTGTAAGAATCAGTCTGTTCTGCATGAGTATCCGGGCTTCGTTTCATAATCCACTCCGTCTTCGTTTGATAAACTTCAGTAAACAGATAAGCAGTTTTGCAGCATTTAGCAGAAAAAAAATATCGACGTATTTATTTTTTTCTCTTTTTTATACGACTTATTGAAAAAAACCATTATATTTGCCCCGTAAACATAATCTACAGACAGATTTAGGTTAATTTAGGTAAGAACAGACCGGTTCGAGAGAATCAGTCTGTTCGTTTTTATATTGTTTCGACTCCTGTTTATGGCTTTCCCTGAGCGTTGTCATTTTTTACCTCTTGCCTTTATTATGTAAACAGGTCATTTGTTTCCGGACATTATGTGATTCCACAACCGTAATCTATCATTTCCATAGCAGTAGTATGTCATTGGATGGGTGTATGAAATTAGTCATTAAGTTCAAAACACAACAATCCCCCGGTTTTACCAAAGGATCGTATCGGACTGTAAAGAGTTTAAAGTATCTTTTTCACCCACTTGAAATACCGGAAGGGTACATATTTTACAGGTAAATCGAACCAGGTGGGTGTAGTAACTATGGCCCGGGCATGGCTGAATGCAAGGAAACTCTCCCGGCCATGGTAATGTCCCGTTCCACTGTTTCCCACACCGCCAAACGGAAGATGATGATTGGCAATATGCATCAGGGTATCGTTTATGCACCCACCGCCCGAACTGGTTTGTGCCAGTATTTCTTTTGCCTGCCTGTTCGTCCCGAAGTAATAAAAAGCCAGCGGTTTTTCGTGCGAGTTGACATAAGCGCTAACCGTTTCTATTGCATCAAACGTCATCACCGGTAGCAGGGGTCCGAATATTTCTTCCTGCATAATAGGAAAATCCGGTTCCACATGGTCGATCAGTGTAGGAGAAATATAATTGTCATCGGCATCAACCTTTCCACCATAGACAATAGTTCCGTTTAAAAGCAGCTTTTGAAGCCGTTCCATGGCATTCCGGTTGACAATGCGTGGATAATACCGACTTTCCTGCGCGTTTTCGCCAAACATTTGTCCCAGATGAAAGGCAATCTTTTTCAATAATTCATCTTTAACGGATGCATGCACAAAAAGATAATCGGGGGCAATGCAGGTTTGCCCGGCATTAATCGTTTTTCCCCATGCAATGCGTTTGGCAGCGCGGTCCAGGTTGGCACCGGCATCAACAATGCAGGGGCTTTTACCACCCAGCTCCAGCACCACGGGGGTCAGATGCCGGGCGGCAGCGGTCATCACTATTTTGCCTAAAGCGGGACTTCCGGTGAAAAAGATCAGATCGAAACGCTTTTCCAGCAACAGCGTATTCACATCTCTCCCACCCTGCACCACCGAAATGTACTTTTCTTCGAATGTTTCATGTACCAGCGTTTCCATTACTGCCGCTATATGAGGCGTATAAGGCGAAGGTTTCAACACGGCGCAACAGCCCGACGAAATAACTCCAACCAGTGGATTCATCAACAGTTGAAAAGGATAATTCCACGGGGCAATAATTAGTGATACACCCAACGGTTCGTACATGATTTTACTTGACGAAGGCAACAACTGGATGGGTGATGGCACCCGCTTGCTTTTGG
>JBAZWE010000127.1:0-2595 GCA_041660545.1 Thermoleophilia bacterium | reverse complement strand
TCTCCGGTGCGGAAAGTGTAGCCACCAGCCAGCTGAGCAAACATTATGCCGCCATCGTCATCTGAATATTTCTCGCGTACCGCCTCGACCGCATGGGCAAGTCCCTCACCTTCGGCCGCCGTTACTTCCGCCAGGACCTCGAGTGTCACCGGTTCGGATGAGATAAACAGCACCGCTTCGATGTCACGGGCGATGTCACGAACATCACGTTCGGGAACCCGCCGCGCCGGATCTTCGATATCCGTCTCGCGGGTTTCGGAGGCGGAGGTTTCGGTCGGGTCTTCGGATGCTTCGTCCCCGGATATTGCGTCGTCGGAGGATGTGGCATCGGGAAAAGCGCCGCCGGGAATTGAGTCATCAGGCATATCGTCATCCGGCTGATATGTTTCCTCAATATTATCCAAAGGTTCCAGGTTCAAATCTTCCTCATCTCTGTTTTCCATTTTAACCTCCCCCAGCAATTCGCATCGCGAACAATAACTCCAAATAAATTAAAGCACACCCCGAATTTCAAGGGTTCTGCCAGCCCTTCCACAAAAGCAACGATCACCCGGCTTACAATTCAGGCAAATCTTTATGCGATCAGCTTATTATTCTTCTGCGCCTCATAAATAAGTATCTGCCCGAACAGACGCTCCTGTTCGATCTCCAGCTCACCCGAGTTGAACATCTCCAGTAGCGCGAAAAAAGTTACGGCCTGGGTGACACGGTCGGCGCCGCCCACGATGTCCTCAAATGAAACCTTGGCCTGGTGACGCACCGCGGAGCGGATAGCCTTCATCTGCTCCCAGACATTGGCGGTGACGCGGGTCATGTGATCGGTCTTGATCTGGGGCGGCTCGGCGAGTAACACGCACAGCGCATCTGTCAACTTGCCGGGATCGTACTTGTGGGGAACCTCTTCCTCCGCTGTCCTGGTGACGATCTTCGGAAGCGGCGCGGCGCGGTAGTGCCAGTGACGCGTAACGTCATAATGCGCTCTGAACCATGCCGCCGCTTCCTTGAACTTCTTGTATGTGATGAGCCGGATGACCAGTTCCTCGCGAGCCTCTTCCGGCGTCAGCTCCTCAAGATCGAGTTCCTCGGGCTTGGGTAACAGCTGCGCCGACTTGATCTCCAGCAGGGCGCTCATGAGGATGAGGAATTCGCTGGCGGCCTCCAGGTCGAGCTCTTCCTCGGCCTCCAGTTTCTCCAGGTAGGAGATGACGATGTCGGAGAGTGACACCTCGAAGATGCTGATCTCTTCCTTGAGGATCAGTGTCAGCAGCAGGTCGAACGGACCCTGGAAAACCTCCAGGTCGAGGTCGAGAAACTCAAGATCCCATTCGTGTGCCATTACGTCCTTTTCCCTTTTATCCGATTAAACGTCATTCCTCTGCCTCATTTTCCCGATGTGATGCATTCTGCTGCCACCCGGGTCTGGATTCTTCGTCGCCTCCGGCTCCTCAGAATATGATAATTCAATTCACTTACGTGCTGCCCAAGATTGTCATTCTGAGCGAAAGCGAAGAATCTGTTTTTTAGCGTTAAAAGCAGATCCTTCGTCGCTGCGCTCCTCAGGATGACAGATTGCCTGAGTAAGTTGAATGGTCAGTTTCCAGAATGACAGTTCATTTTCCGTGCCATTATTCTATCCCGATCGCCTTGCATGCCTCGTCCAGTACTTCTGTTGCCACGACCTGCGCCCGAGCGCGGCCATCTTCCAGTATTGCTTCCATGCGCCCGGGCTCGGCGAGCAGAGACTCGCGCTTCTCGCGGATCGGGTCGAGACGCGCCATAATGCGATCGGCCAGCCTCCCCTTGCATTCCGTGCAGCCGATGGAGGCGGCGCGGCAGGCGCTGTCGATCTCATCCAGCTCGGCCTCGGGTGCTTCAAAAAATTGATGATAGGAGAACACATTACATTTCTCCGGATGGCCAGGGTCTTTAAGCCTTTGGCGTGCCGGATCCGTGAACATGGAGGAGATCTTCTTGCGGATAGATTCGGGGTCCTCCGCGATATCAATGGTATTGCCGTAGGACTTGCTCATCTTGCGCCCGTCGAGCCCGAGAAGCCGTGGCGTCTGGGTCAGCAGAGCCTTGGGCTCGGGGAAAACGGGACCATAGAGGCCGTTGAAGCGCCGTACGATCTCGCGCGCCAGTTCCAGGTGCGAAAGCTGGTCCTCGCCGACGGGCACGCGCCCGGCCTTGTAGAGGATGATGTCAGCGGTCTGCAGCACCGGATAGCCGAGGAAGCCGAAAGTGGCGACGCGCTCACCCAGCTCCGTGACCATCTCCTTGTAGGATGGCGTCCGCGTCAGCCACGAGACCGGCACCAGCATGCCCAGCAGCAGGGCCAGCTCGCTGTGTTCCTTGACCTCCGACTGGCGGAAGATAACGCTGCGCTCGGGGTCGATACCAGCGGCGATCCAGTCGGCGACCATCTCGATTCCATCCTGCTTCATGCCGGCTACTTGATCGTAGCGGGTGGTCAGCGCGTGCAGGTCGGCGACGCAGTAGTAGCAGTCGTAGTCGTCCTGGAGTTTTACCCAGTTGGGAAGAGCGCCGAGGAGGTGGCCGAGATGCAGGCGTCCGGTGGGCCGCATACCGGAGAAT
>JBAZWE010000126.1:0-2652 GCA_041660545.1 Thermoleophilia bacterium | reverse complement strand
GAGCACTCCGGCCTCATGCAGATTGACGGCCAGGTTGAGGGCTGTCTGCCCGCCCAGGGTAGGCAACAGAGCGTCGGGACGCTCGGTCTCGATGATGGCAGTAAGCGTCGGCACGTCCAGCGGCTCGATATATGTTCTGGTGGCGTAATCGGGGTCGGTCATGATCGTCGCCGGGTTGGAGTTGACGAGGATGACCTCAAATCCCTCCTCCAGCAATACCTTGCAAGCCTGGGCGCCGGAATAATCGAACTCACACGCCTGGCCGATGACAATCGGCCCCGAGCCGATAAGCATGATCTTGTTGATGTCGGTGCGGCGCGGCATCAGGCGATGATCCTTCCCGGCTCGTCACCGGAGGCGCCGCCGTCATTGCCGCCGCTGCGGGCCTCCATCATCCTGACGAACTCATCAAAGAGATAACGCGAGTCGTGTGGTCCGGGGCTGGCTTCCGGATGATACTGAACAGAAAAAGCAGGTATATCGACGCAGCGTATTCCCTCAACCGTCCCATCATAGAGATTGAGGTGACTTATGCGCGCCTCACCGAAATCCGTGTCCAGGATGAGGTCCTCACTTGGCGGAGCCTCGAAAAAGGTCTTGCCCTGCGGCTGTTCCAGCTTCCGGGCGAGAGCCGCGGGCATCTCCACGGCGAAACCATGGTTCTGAGAGGTTATCTCTACATAATCATGGTCGAGATTCTTCACCGGATGGTTGGCGCCGCGATGGCCGAACTTGAGTTTGTATGTCTTGAGCCCCAACGCCTGGCTGAGTATCTGATGTCCCAGACAAATACCAAAAACAGGCACCGTCCCGAGTAGCTTCGAAACGCAACGTACCGCGTAATCCAATGGCGCCGGGTCACCGGGACCGTTGGAGAGAAAAATTCCGTCGGGCTTGAGCGCGAATATCTCCTGTGCGGAAGTATTGGCTGGTACAACAATCACGTTGCAGCCGGCCGCCCCCAGGCTTTTTATTATGGAACGCTTTATACCGTAATCGATCGCCACCACGCGGTGTTTCCCCTTCAGGAACTCGAGTTCATAGACCTCCCGGCAGGTCACCCTGCTGGCCAGGTCCTGTCCCGCCATGGGGAAAGTATCGTCCAGTTGACGCTTTATATCTTCTTCGCTGAAATCGCCCCAGTAAACGCAGGCGCGCATGGCGCCGTGCTCCCGGATGCGCCGTGTGAGAGCGCGTGTATCGATACCACTTACACCCGTCACGCCCTGACCGGCCAGCCAGTCCACCAGGCCGTGCTCAGCTGTGCAGTTGCGATCCAGATTATGTATCTCACGCACGACTACCGCTCGCGAATGCACCTGGTCTGACTCACTGGCGATATTGCATACACCATAGTTCCCGATGAGCGGATAGGTGAACGTTACCATCTGACCGTGATAGGAGGGATCGGTTATGACTTCCTGATAGCCGGTCATCGCCGTGTTAAAAACGATCTCGCCGAAAATGGCGCCCTGGGAACTGAAACCACGACCGCGAAAAACCGTTCCATCCTCAAGCATGACGGCGGCTGGCTTTTCCATGGACGATTTTAATTTGCTGTATGCCAAATCCTGATTCCTTCTTTCACGGCCAAGGTCTATAGCCTGGTTTTGATATTACGTACTACTTCTTTATTCTGAATTATGAAACTTTGAAAATGCTTTTAGATCCTGTAAGCCACTCTTCCCGCCGCCAGAGTCATCTGGATGCGTCCTTTGACTTTCATGCCCGCATAAGGCGTATTCCTCGATTTACTCCGAAACGATGCCGGCTCGATTTCTGATTCATTAACCGTATCAACCAGACAGAGGTTAGCCTCTTCGCCCTCGGCTATCGCCGGCACCGGCAGACCGAAGCACTTCGCGGGATTGGATGACATTGCTCGAACGATGACTTCCAGCGGCACTTCCCCGGTCTCGACCAGTTCCGTGAAAAGTACCGGGAAGGCCGTCTCCAGCCCGATGATACCAAAGGGCGCCTCCTCGAAGGGGGTCTCCTTCTCCTGCGTTGCATGCGGAGCGTGGTCGGTGGAAATACAGTCTATAACGCCGGAGACAAGCGCAGCCACCAGCGCCTTTCGATCGTCCTCGCCGCGGAGCGGCGGATTCATCTTGTAGTTGGAATCCAAACCGGCGACACGGTCGTCAGTCAGGGTCAGATGATGTGGTGTGACCTCACAGGTTACCCGGGCGCCGCCCTTGCGCGAATCACCTATCAGTTCCAGCGAGCGGGCGCAGCTGACATGGGCTATGTGAACCCGGGCTTTTTCGTATAAGGCTATCTCTAAGTTGCGGGCAACATCAGCCGATTCAGAGGCGCACGGTATCCCGGTAAGTCCCAGGCGCGCGGAGACCTCGCCTTCGTTCATCACACCAGCGCCGGCAAGCCCTGGATCCTCGCAGTGCAGACTCAGGGGCAGGCCACTCATTCGCGCCGCCTGAAAAGCGCTTTTTAAGATACCGCCATCAGTCACCGGCCGGCCGTCATCGGAGAATGCGACGGCGCCGGCGCCGGCCATGTCCCACAGATCGCTTAGATGTTCGCCCTTCTGGTCACGGCTGATGGCTCCGATGAAAGCTACTCGCACGATCGCATCGCTCTCCGCGACTTCAGCCAGCGAGGCGATCACAGCCGCATTGTCAACGACGGGGT
>JBAZWE010000125.1:0-2671 GCA_041660545.1 Thermoleophilia bacterium | reverse complement strand
TTCTGATTTCGGAATTTCCTGCTCAGTTTTCTCCATATCCATTACTGCCCGAACGTCCTCTCGTCCTAGTTCTTCGTAAAATTCATGAACCTTTTTGACGATTTCCGGCGTCACAGTGGAAGATATATTGGTGCTTGCTTCAGATTTGGCTCCGGCTTTATTTTTAGTTTTGTCTTTAACTTTTGACTGAGGTGCAGTTTTAGCTTCAGGCTTAGTTTCAGCATTTGCTTCTGGCATCGGCTCTTCATTGGTTTCAGAATCAGCTTTTGCTTCAGTCATGGCCTTGTCTTTGTCTTCTGTTTGATTTTGAGCTTTTGCTTCAGGTTTGGACTCATCTTTCTCTTCCGGCTGAGAGTCATCTTTTGATTCAGGCTTAGTCTCATCTATGGCTTCTGTTTTCGGTTCAGCGTTGGTCTCGGATTTCGGCTCCTCTTTCAATCGCAGTAGTCCTGCGTTTATAGATACTATCACCGTACTGGCGGACATAAGTACTGCACCAACTGCAGGAGTAAGCAAGATGTGCCACGAATAAAGTACTCCGGCGGCAAGCGGTAACGCCACGATATTATAACCTGTTGCCCAAATAAGGTTTTGTATCATTTTGGCATGGGTCGCTTTTCCAAATAAAATAAGGTTCACAATATCTTTTGGATTACTGTTTACCAGAACAATGCCAGCCGTTTCAGCGGCAATATCGCTTCCTGAACCTACGGCAATTCCCACATCGGCTTGTGCAAGTGCGGGTGCATCGTTTACTCCATCGCCTGTCATAGCCACAAATTCTCCCTTTTTTTGCAGCTCTTTTATTTTTTTTAATTTCTGATCGGGTAATACCTGTGCAATATAACTATCCATCCCCAACGTTTCACTCACACTTTTTGCAACTTTATCGTTATCGCCTGTCAGTAATATTGATTTGATATTGTTTTCTTTTAAAGTTTTAATTGCCCCAGCCGATTCAGGTCTTATCTTATCGGACAATGCAATATATCCAGCCAACTCTTTATTGACAAGTACGAAAACAACCGTTTCGCTATCATTAGCTGTAAATCCTTCGGGAATAGCAATCTTATTTTCCTGCAAGTAACCCGGACTGACTACTAATATTTTTTTACCATCGACGGTAGCTTCAACACCTTTACCAGTGATGGCTTTAAAGTTTTCGGTTGTTGGAATGGTGATGGATAAATCTTTCACTTTTTGAAGGATACCTGTTGCAATTGGATGTTCTGAATTTTGTTCCAAACCTGATGCCAATCGAATAACTTCATTTTCATCCAATTCCTTTTTCAGCGATACAATTTTTGATACTTCAAATTTTCCGACAGTTAAAGTACCCGTTTTATCGAATACAATGGTGGTTATTTTCCTTGAATTTTCAAAAGCTGTCCTGTTCTTAATCAATAATCCATTTTTCGCTGATAATGCCGTTGATCTGGCAACCACTAAAGGCACTGCCAATCCCAACGCGTGAGGGCAACAAATTACTATCACGGTAACCATTCTTTCCATAGCAAAGGCCAAAGATTGTCCTGTCAAAAACCAATATAGAAATGTGGAAATACCCGCAACAAGTGCAATAACGGTTAACCATTTTGCAGCGGTGTCTGCCAATAACTGTGTTTTGGATTTTGATTTTTGCGCATCATCAACCAACTTTACCAATTGTGAGATGTAAGAATCTTTTGCAGCATGAGATACAGTCACTTTAATCGATCCGTTTCCATTAATAGAGCCTGCAATTACTTTTTGCCCTTTTATTTTCTGAACAGGTTTTGATTCACCTGTCAGCATGGATTCATTCAGGTAGCTTTCCCCTTCGAGAATTACACCATCGGCTGCCACTTTTTCTCCGGGCTTTACAAGAATAATATCGTTCTCCTTAAGTGTATCCGTTTTCACATCATGTACCATCTCCGGCATTACCATGTGAGCATCGGCCGGCATCAACTGTACCAAAAGCTCCAATTCCTTTGATGCCCCTGCAATTGATTTCATTTCAATCCAATGACCCAAAAGCATGATAAGTATTAATGTTGCCAGTTCCCAGAAGAAATCCATTCCCTTCAATCCAAAAACAACCGCTACACTGTAACTATAAGCGGTCGTTATAGCAAAGGCAATCAGAAACATCATGCCGGGATTTTTTGTTTTTATTTCTTCAACAAAACCTTTAAAAAAAGGCCAGCCACCATAAATAAATACCACAGTTGATAACGCAAATAAAATATATTTAGACCCGGTAAACTGCCAATCAACACCAATAAATTGCTGTATCATGGTTGATAAAAGTACGATGGGCACGGTAAGTATGAGTACCACATAAAACCGCCTTTTAAAATCATCAATCATCATTGCATGATGGTTATGACCTTCCATGCCCATTGACGGATTGTCTCCATGTTTCATTTTACTATGATCCATTCCCGGCATTTTTTCAGACTCTTTGGGTTTGTTTTTATGTTCCATTTTTTTTGATTTTATTAATTGGATATATTAACATGGATACAGTTTCTGTCTTTGGTGAGTTTTGCATCCAAAAGCTCACACAGTTAAGCATTTATTTTTTCACTATCAAGGTCATTCCGCACTTTGGACATTTTCCGGGCTTATCCAACTTAACATCAGGATGCATTGAGCAAGTGTAGGTTTTTACTACTTCCTTCTTTTC
>JBAZWE010000124.1:0-2966 GCA_041660545.1 Thermoleophilia bacterium | reverse complement strand
GATACTTGTGGCAAAGGCAAGCGATAGTAAAGAAGACCATTTAAAAGGATTTTTGGTTATGATGCTTTCGTCACTATGTGATAAAAAACCTTCAATGACCATTTTACCACCAATGGCACTTAGCAGACCAAAAGCCAGCCAATGATCAAAGCTTCTCATCTCGTCAGCATAGCTCACACCGGCAAAGTAACCAATCATCGGCATCATGGCCTGAAATAATCCAAACAAGACAGCCATCCGAAATGTATGCCAAAAGAAGAATTTTTTAGCACAGATCCCCTTGCTGATTGAAACTGCAAAGCAATCCATAGCCAGGGCTATGCCAATAATAGCGACGGAGAGAATATCCATAAATAGTATATAAAACCCCCAACCCCTAAAGGGGAGCTATTAACTCCTCTTTAGGGGTTGGGGGTCATTTTGTCATTTTTACAACATTGCTTTTACCTGATTGTACACATTTTGTCCGGTAAATCCGAGTTTTTCGTCCAACACTTTGTAAGGGGCGGAGAATCCGAATGATTCCAGTCCGAATACTTTTCCATTGGATCCAACCAAACCTTCGAGATTGACCGGAAGTCCGGCGGTAAGTCCGAATATTTTAGCTCCTTTTGGTAACACACTTTCCTGGTATGCTGCCGGTTGGCTGCGGAACAAACCTTCGGAAGGAACCGAAACCAAACGGATTTTAATACCATCGGCACGTAGCAAAGCGGCACCTTCGTGCAGGGTTGAAACTTCAGATCCTGAAGCAACCAGAATAACATCGGGATTGCCATCACATTCCACTACATAACCGCCTTTATGAGCTTGTTCGGCTTCCGCTTTACGACTGGTAGCAGCCGGAAGATCGGTTATATTCTGACGCGAAAAGATTAAACCGGTTGGGGTGCTTGTATTCTCCATGGCCATTTTCCAGGCAACGGTGGTTTCTTCAACATCTGCCGGACGTAAAACCAGCATCGAATTGTGTCCTTTGTGGTTTTTCAGTTTTTCCATCAAACGGATTTGAGCTTCCTGCTCTACCGGTTCGTGGGTCGGTCCATCTTCCCCAACGCGGAATGCATCGTGTGTCCAGATAAATTTCACGGGTTGTTCCATCAAGGCAGCCATACGTACAGCCGGTTTCATATAATCCGAGAAAACAAAGAAAGTAGCACAGGCCGGAATTACTCCACCGTGCAAACTCATACCGATACTCACGCATGCCATTGTCAGTTCCGAAACGCCGGCCTGTAGGAATGCACCTGTAAAATCGTCCTTGGCAAACGCATGGGTGTTTTTCAGGAATCCGTCCGTTTTGTCGGAGTTAGACAAGTCGGCACTGGCAACCACCATGTTTTCCACTTGTTTGGCTAATTCACCCAACACGGTTGCCGAAGCAGCACGCGTGGCTTGTCCCGGTTTCTGAACAACTGCATCCCAGTTCATTTTGGTCTTGCCTGAGAAGAAGAAAGCCATTTTTTCGGCTAACTCAGGGTTTTCTTTTGCCCATGCAGCTTTTGCAGCTTGTTTGGTTGCTACTATTGCAGCTAACTCTTCGGCACGTTTGGCATATAATGCTTTGGTTTCTTCAAAAATCACAAAAGGATTTTCAGGATTACCACCTAAATTCTTAATACTTTCTTCGAAAGAAGCACCGCATTCACCCAACGGCATACCGTGAGTGGCACATTGACGTTCGAAGCTGGATCCATCGGCTTTCAATGCCCCTTTTCCCATAATTGTTTTACCAATAATAATGGTTGGTTTGTTCATTTCAGCTTTTGCATCTGTCAAAGCCTGACGGATTTGTTCCACATCGTTTCCGTTGATTTCAATTACTCTCCATCCCCAGGCCAGGTATTTCTGAGCCGTGTTTTCGCTGGTCACCGAATTCGTGTTGGTAGATAACTGAATGTCATTCGAATCGTAGAACATAATCAGGTTATTCAATCCCAGGTGACCGGCCAAACGACCTGCACCCTGTGAAATTTCTTCCTGAACACCCCCATCGGAAATGAAAGTATAAATAGTCTGGCTCATTACTTCACCGAAGCGGGCTTTCAGAAATTTAGCGGCAATGGCTGCACCCACAGCGTAAGTATGGCCTTGTCCAAGTGGACCGGAAGTGTTTTCAACACCACGCATAATGTCTACTTCGGGATGTCCCGGAGTTGCACTGTTCCATTGACGGAATTGCCCCAACTCTTCCATGGTATATTTTCCGGTGCAGGCAAGCACGGAATAAAGCATAGGTGACATGTGTCCCGGATCGAGGAACATGCGGTCGCGTCCTTCCCAGGCGGGATTTTTAGGATCGTATTCCAAAAATTCTGAATAAAGCACATTAATATAATCAGCTCCACCCATGGCACCGCCCGGGTGACCCGATTTGGCTTTTTCTACTGCTGCTGCTGCCAGAATGCGGATATTATCGGCTGCACGATTTAAAGATTTTGTTGCACTCATACGTTTAATTGGTTATATGTGTATTTTATTTTAATTTTTCAGTTTAATAAAGATCCTATTTCTATTTTCACCTGCTCAGGCAGGATATTGTTTAGAAATGGTATCCTATGGTATAGTTTATGCTCCAGATATTGCTTGTATTTAATCCATAACCCGGAATATAGGCCGGGAAAACTTCACCTGAAACATCGGTTCCCAACAGATTTTTGTCGCGGACAGTCCAGCCCATAAATATATTTTTGATGATTTCTACCCGTACACCGGCCACTATTTCGTACCAGACTTTGGTTGACACCTGATTTTTATAATCCACTGTTTCGGTACCTCCCCAGTAACCATCCGTAATCTGCAAATTCGTCACATCATAGGCAAAATGTGACATTCCGATTCGTACTCCTGCCAGAAATAAGTTTGAAGTCGGCTTTGAATCCTTTTTCTTCTTCATCATATTCATATCAATACCAAAGCGTCCAAATAATCCATTGGTTTTAAATTCGGCATTAGCTGACGAAAAT
>JBAZWE010000123.1:0-3027 GCA_041660545.1 Thermoleophilia bacterium | reverse complement strand
GTGGATGAAAAGCTTCTCGAGGTTGGGAGTATAGATCTCCAAGTGGCTGACCTCGCAGCCGGAGTCTTCCAGCACTTTCAGGACCGGCGGCAGCGAATGGGCGCTGTTCTTCGATGATATGGTCAGCCTGTCGTCCTGGTGACCTACCGCGGTAACTCCGTTCTGCTCATTTATCTGCTGCGCCAGCCCGGCAGGGCAGCCCGGTGGTGACACCTCCAGCTCGATGACGCTGCCCTCCCCAAGCATGCCAAGAAGTTCCTGCAGAGTACCGCCGGCCACCATTTTTCCTTTGTCCATGATAGCGATGTAGTCGCAGAGCAGTTCCACCTCTTCCATGTAGTGCGAGGTGTAGAGGATGGTCGTGCCGGAATCACGGATCTTGAATATGGTGTCAAAGATGTGCTCGCGCGACTGGGGATCGACGCCCACGGTGGGCTCATCCAGCAGCAGAAAGCGCGGGTGGTGCAGCAGGCCGGCCGCCATGTTGATGCGGCGCTTCATGCCCCCGGAGAACTGTTCGATGCGGCTGTCGCGCCGGTCCCATAGTTCCACGAGGTCCAGCAGCTCGCGGCAGCGGTTGTCCAGATCAGAGCCCCCCATGTCATACATGCGCCCGTAGAATCTAAGGTTCTGCAAGGCGGTGAGCGTGGGGTAGAGGGCGATGTCCTGCGGCACGACGCCGATTATCTGCTTTACCTTGTGCGGATCGCGGATGATGCTGTAACCGTCGATCAGCGCATCTCCGGATGAGGGCGGCAGGTACGTGGAGAGCATGGAGATGGTGGTGGATTTGCCGGCGCCGTTGGGGCCGAGAAAACCGAAGATCTGCCCCTCGTCGACCCGGAAGCTGACGCCATCGACGGCGGTGAGCTCACCATACTTTTTGACGAGGTTGTCGGCGCTAACCAGGGGCAAGCGGTTCTCCTTGATTACGGACTAACGCAAGATTGACATAACTAAATCACCTTGCGCCGCATTTCGCCAACTGTCAGGTCAGCTCGATGCGCCAGTCGTGCACCGACTGGCTGGTTCGCAGCGGCATGAAGAACTCGCCGGTTTTGGTCTCGCCGGCGTTGAGGCCGGTCGTGGTGTAGTCTTCCTCGGAGTCGCCGCCGCGCTCGTAGAGATAGGCGTGGAAATTAACAAAAGTATCGCCGCCGCTCGTTCCCTCGTTCTTCACTTTGTATTTGAACAGCGCGCCGTGCGTTGGCGTTTCTACAATCTCCATGCCCGAATCCTCCAGCACGAATTTCGGGCCGGATTTAAGGAGCGGAAAAGCCAGCGCCAGCACAGCGATAAAAAGCGCCAGCGTTGCCAACCGCCAGAAATTAAGACTTTTCCAGAGCATGGACTCCTGAAAGTTCTAGACCCTTCGCTTCGCTCAGGGTGACAATAAGGAATACGGAAAAAAGTATGCGTCGCTAATTACGGGCAGGCCGCCTAACTCGTTACCTCCTCGAAATGCGAAAGCAGCTTGAACTCGGCAAAGCGGTCAAGAATCTCCTGCATCTCGAGCTCTTTCATGCGGCTTAAGCTGAAGGCTTCCACGTTGAAACTGGCCAATGTCGAGCCGAAGATGATGGCCTGCCGTATGGCGGCTTCGTTGACGTCCTCCTGCGTGGAGAGGTATCCCATGAAGCCGCCCGCGAACGTGTCGCCGGCGCCGGTCGGGTCGAAGACGTCTTCCAGCGGATAAGCGGGAGCCGAGAAGACGGATTTGCCGTGAAACATCAAAACGCCGAACTCGCCGCGCTTTACCACCAGCGTGGTCGGGCCCCATTCAAGGATCTTCCGGGCCGCCTTCACCAGGCTGGGCTCACGGGCCAGCTCGCGGGTCTCGGCATCATTGATGATCAGGATGTCAACCGACTTGAGCGTCTCTCGCAACTGGTCATAGGCGCCTTCGATCCAGAAGTTCATGGTGTCGCAGGCGATGACCCGTGGGGACGTCACCTGTTTTGCCACCTGAAGCTGCAGTTCCGGCTGGATGTTTGCCAGAAAGACGAATTCGCTGTCCTTGAAGGCATCCGGGATGTTGGGCGCGAAGGTCTCGAAGACGTTGAGCTGCGTATCGAGCGTATGCGCTTCGTTCAAGTCGTAATCGTAGCGGCCCTTCCAGCGGAAGGTGGAACCGTGGCCGCGCTCCAGTCCCGCCAGGTCGATATTGCGTTCCTTGAGCAGCTCGATATGTTCTTCCGGGAAATCCTCCCCGATGACACCCACGAGCCTGACGCGGTTAAAGAAGCTTGCCGCGAAGGAAAAATATACCGCCGCGCCGCCCAGCGCATCTTCAGCCTTGCCGAAGGGGGTCTCGACCGAATCGAGCGCGATTGAACCTACTACTAGTATTGACACGCTGCCTCCTACCGATTTCTGTCATTCCCGGGTGCATTTTCCGGGTAAGGAATCTCCAGATCCCTTACCCGCCTCACCAGCATGCGCTTTAGGATGACGATTTGTACTTTCTTATTTCACGTATTTCCCGATGATGTCCTTCAGCTTCTCTTTCGTTTCTGGTGGAATGACCTCAGGCGCGGTGATGATGCCGTACTCCATGGCGCTGGCGCAGATGCATTCACGCTTCTCGGGGATGCGCGGTACGGCTGCTTCCACGATCTTGATGGCAGTGGCCACGTTGTTATCCATGGTCTCGATCACCATCATCATGGTCACCTCTTCCTCACCCTCGTACCAACAGTCGTAATCGGTCGAGAGCGCCAGCGTGGCGTAACAGATCTCCGCCTCGCGGGCCAGTTTGGCTTCCTGCAGGTTCGTCATGCCGATCACCTCGACGTTCCAGCTGCGGTACAGGTTCGATTCCGCACGCGTGGAGAACTGCGGCCCCTCCATACACAGATAGGTGCCGCCTTCGTGGATGGTGGCGCCGACGTCGCGGCCGACCTCGGCCAGCAGCTTCGACAGATCCGGACAGACCGGGTCGGCGAAGGAGACATGCGCCACGCAGCCGTCGCCGAAGAAAGTGGAGCGGCGCTGGCGGGTGCGGTCGATGAACTGGTCCGGGATGAC
>JBAZWE010000122.1:0-3081 GCA_041660545.1 Thermoleophilia bacterium | reverse complement strand
AGTAGAAAAACTACACTTGAGGAAAAATTTGCTTGCTGATGATAAAAAATTACTAACAACATTATTTTCAAAAGAAAGAATACAGTCGTTGGCACGGGGCGGCGATGTAGCAAAAGATAAACTGATTGAAGATTTATTGGATCAACATGGTCCGGGTCGCGTATTATTCCGGAATACCCGTTCGGCTATGAATGGATTCCCAAGCCGAAAACCGCATCTGGTTCCCTTAACGCTGACAGGAGATCAGAGCTTGTGGATGCAACGGTTGACAAACGAATTTGCCAACGATACAGACTCATTTGAAAACCCTGAAGAGCAACAATACTGGTTTGCTGAAGATCCACGTGTACAGTGGTTATTAAAAATTCTAAAGGAAAGCTATCCCGAAAAAGTATTGCTTATCTGCAGGAGTAAAGAAAAGGTATTGGCACTGGAAGAAGACCTGGCAAAGCGCACGAACATGAAAACCGGCGTTTTTCACGAAGATCTCAGCATTGTACAACGGGATAGAAATGCGGCCTGGTTCTCGGAACCGGATGGTGCTCAACTGTTGCTTTGTTCTGAAATTGGCAGCGAGGGACGAAACTTCCAGTTTGCCCACCGGCTCATTCTGTTTGATTTGCCCCTTCATCCCGAATTGCTGGAACAACGCATTGGTCGTCTGGACAGAATAGGTCAAAGGGATGATATTCAAATTTATATCCCTTACATTATCAACAGCCCACAACACAGGCTTGTAAGATGGTTTCACGAAGGTTTGAATGCTTTTGAAGAAAATCTGGAGGGTGGAAATGAGATATCCAAATTATTCAGCAACCGGCTGCTTGAGCTAATCAAATCAGAAACATGGGCAGATGCCTGTCCCGAACTGGAAGCTTTGATTGCCGGGACGTCCACCTTCAGAAATGAACTACAGAAACGTCTTGCCGACGGTCGTGACAGGTTGTTGGAAATGAATTCTTTTCGACCATTGATAGCAATGAAACTGGTGGAACAAATTCAGACGGAAGACAGTGACAGAAGCCTTGAAATGTATATGACCAAAGTCTTTAATCAGTTCGATGTGGAAATGGAGGACCTTGCTGCACGAACTTACTTTTTGCAACCTGCTTCCGAAATTACCGGGGTGTTTCCATCCATTCCGCCCGAAGGGATATCTGTAACATTTGACAGAAAACGGGCACTGAGTCGCGAAGATATCAGTTTCCTCAGTTGGGATCATCCGATGGCTACAGGTGCTATCGATATGGTATTAAGTTCGGGAACCGGAAGTGCCGGCTTTGGCATGCTGCGGGGAACCAACGGTCCCGGTATTTTGCTTGAATTGCTTTTTGTGCTTGAGACAACAAGCGAGCAAAGCATCTATGTTGACCGTTTCCTACCCAATACGCCTATTCGTATTGTTGTGGATCATACCGGCAGAGAAGTAACAGAGAAGTATCCTGTTGAATCATTAAACAAAAACTTAACATCAGGCGATATAGATCCTTTGCTGGATAATGAAAGCCTGGTGGAAACAATTTTGCCCGATATGATTTCGGCAGGTCAAAAGATAGCTGAAGTTCAGCGTACCCTGATAATAGCAAAAGGAATGCAACGCATGAACCTCACGCTGAATCATGAAATAGACAGACTGAAAGTATTGCAGCAAAAAAACAAGAATATCCGACCCGAAGAAATTCAACTGGCCCTTGATGAACAACTTACACTGGCAACGCTTATTCAGTATGCAAGAGTAAGGCTGGATGCCATTCAATTGATTCTGTGCAGGTAATAGTAAATTTGATATAAGCACAAAAAAGCCCTATTTTTGTGTTTGATAATAATTAAAAATAAAATTATGATTCGATTAAATGTATTTATCTCGGTAGAAGATGTAAATCTCAGCAAAGTATTGGATGCTGCTAAAGAATTGACCGCATCGTCGGTGAAGGAAGATGGTTGCATTGCCTATGATGTGTATGAAAGTGCAACACGTCCTAATGTATTGCTTATTTGCGAAACATGGAAAGACAGCGAAGCATTGTCAAATCACGAAAAAGGAGCTTCTTTCATAAAAAACAGTGCCATCCTGAAAGAGTTTACAAATATCAAACTCGAAAAATTCGAATTTTGAATCAGATGGTTTACAAGTGATTGTATGACTTCAAGTCCTACCATCACCGAACAGGGTTTTGCCCGATTAAAGAATCATAAATACAACATTAATGCTATCAACCAAACTTCAACTTCAGGATAAATTGCCACTCACCTGTTCACGAAGAGGAACTTGCTGTCATGGGAACCTGGTGATGCTAAACCCGTGGGAGTTGGCTTGTCTGGCAGGTGAGAAAAAAATGACACCCGGTGAATTTCGTGATCTATCCTGTGACTATGGGGGGATACGTTTACGCTTTGATGGGAAAACCAATGGAGAGGGGAAAAAAGCCTGTAGTCAATACCTGGATGATATTGGTTGTAGTGTACATGTAGCGCGTCCGTTGGCCTGCCGGTTATTTCCGCTCGGTCGTCAGATGCAAAATGATGATCTTAACTATATGTATCAGGGTGAACAATTTCCTTGTCTGGAATTTTGTCCCGAAGTTACCAAACTGCCTTATTTAACGGTTAGTGAATATCTCGCTGACCAGCAGACCGAAGCATTAGAGATGGCTCAAAATGAATATTTAAAACTCATGCAAAACTTAGCTGATATTGCATTTGAGCTGCTGCTCGATACGGGCTTAGCTGAATCGGGGGATACCGAAACATTGCCTCAGTGGCGGATAATGGGCAACCAACTACCGGAAGATTTAGCAAAAAGCATTGGTCCTGAGTGGTTGGACAGTTTGATGATACCCGACATTTCCCTTGAATCTGAAGATCCCGTTTCATATGCCCTGAAGCATCATGATTTACTCCGATTAAAAGTACAGGAAAAAATGGGAAGCTTACAAACCTTCCCGGAATTACAAAATGCATCGGTTTTAATTATGGGACTGGCATTACATCTTGCACGTGCTTTGGGAGCAAAACCGGAAATACTTGCCGAACATTGGATCAATACGGCAAAGCTTCATGGGGCTATGGAATAATGAATGC
>JBAZWE010000121.1:0-3225 GCA_041660545.1 Thermoleophilia bacterium | reverse complement strand
ATCGATTATGAGATCGACGCCCGAAACCCGCGCACTGCCGGCCGCGAACTTCCCGCCGGCAAGATCTCGCTGATCCAGGCCATGGTCTTTTGCACTGTCTCACTTACCGCGCTGGCGTTGGCGCTGGCCCGCCTGCCACGGCTTACCTGGTATCTTTCACCCATCGTGATCGCCGCATTCGTCATCTACCCTTACACGAAGCGCTTCACTTCCCTGTGTCACGTGTTTCTCGGGGCCACGATCGGCCTGGCTCCGGTAGGCGCCTGGGTGGCCGTTACCGGAGAGCTGAGCTGGCAGCCGTTCCTGCTCATGGGGGTCGTGACTTTCTGGATCGGCGGTTTTGACATAATCTACGCCTGCCTCGACATCGATTTCGACAGGAAAGAAGGGCTGCATTCGCTGCCCGCCACACTGGGCGTGGCAAGCTCTCTCTGGATAACAAGGATCTTTCACCTGCTGGCTGTAGTCCTGCTTGTTGTCATCGGCCAGGTCAGCGACCTGGGTCTTGCGTATTACGCCGGGGTTGCGATTGTCGCGGGGCTGCTTGCATATGAGAACGCAATCGTCTCCGCCCGGGACCTGTCCCGCGTCAACACCGCATTCATGACCATGAACGGGATAATCAGTATCGTTTACATAGTTTTTTTGACAGCGGATCTCCTGCTTGCTTGAATCAGCTATCCGGCCCATGCCGACGTTTGGCGAAAGTGCCAATATAAGAATTTATGATTGACCGCCACGGCTGGTGGTTGTGAGCCTCCCGTGCGGCTGATGACAAGACCAGGGACAGACTGTAATATAAAGAACGAAGATCAGGGTCGGTTTTTAAGACGGCCCGAACCGCCGACCACCCCCGGGAGCCCGGTTTTTGCAGACCTATATGAGCGCGCTTAGAAACAAATGGAATCTGCTTGCGAAGCGGAAGACTTTCAGCATGAGTGGCGGCGACAAGCCGTCGCTGCTTGAATCACTGACAGAACCGGCTGCGCCCAGTACTGACCCATCACCTGAGATCCGCAGGGAAATCGCTTTCCGGTATTTGAAGGGCGACGGCATCGAGATCGGAGCCCTGCATTCTCCGCTGGAAGTCCCGGATACAGCCCGGGTCCGCTACATGGACCGCATGCCGGTGGCACAACTGCGGGAGCAGTATCCGGAACTCTGCGACTTAGACCTCGTCGAGGTGGAAATCGTAGGCAATGGCGAGCTGCTTGAAACAGTGCAGGACTCCTCGCTGGATTTCCTCATCGCCAACCACATGATCGAGCATTGCCAGAATCCCCTCGAGGCCATCAGAAATTACATGCGCGTACTTAAAGAGGATGGCGTCATCTACATGGCTGTGCCGGATAAACGTTATACCTTCGACCGCGATCGACCCAATACCACCATCGAGCACCTGGTCCGCGACTACGAAGAGGGACCCGAGCGGTCTAGACACGGTCACTTTGAAGAATATGCGAAGCTTGTTGACAAAGTACCCGAAAGTGAGCTGGAAGCCAAGACGGCTCGCCTGATCGATATAGACTACAGTATCCATTTCCACGTCTGGACCCCCGCGGATTTCATGGAGATGCTGCTCTACTGCAGAAAAGAGATAGCCAGGGAGCTGGAGGTCGAGCTGTTCCGCAAAAACGGCATGGAGTCCATTTTCATCCTCAGGAAGACCGCCGGTTCTTCGCTAACCGGTTGATCTGCCGCAGGAGCAGTCTTGGTGACCACACCCGGCCGCGGCATCTGGCCGGTTTACCAGAGCTTCATTGTATTCATTCTTTTTTTCTTCATCCCCCGTTCGCGTGCAGCCTTCGATACACGCCACGCTCAGCATGAACCATGCGGTCAGGGCCGGCACATACCATTCCCAGTCGAAAATGTTGAAAGCGATGAAGACGCCGGCAGAAATTGCGTAGGCCCTGATAACAGCATCACTTTTTGCAATCAGCCTCAAGCAGATCAACGCAACGACATATATCAGAAAAGCGGCCAGCAGCGCCGCGCCGACCCAACCTGTCTCAACCGCTGTCTGCAGTAGCAGGTTATGGGCGTATTTCGTATACGCGGCCAGCGCATACTGCTGATAGACATGATAAAAGGAACCCAAACCTGAGCCGGCAACAGGCTTAGCCCTGAATGCTTCCATCGCACCCGTCCATGTATCAAGACGGTGAGGAAGCAGGCGCCTCAACGTAAGGCCTTCCTCGAAGCGGGCTGTGACAATCACCTTCAGCCTGTCCATGCGGGCAATCAGCACCACGGCCGCCAGCACGACAGCAACAGCACCAGCCACAAGGGCGCCGGTTACCGCGGAGTCATCGAGGCCGGGTACTGACTTTCCCGCGTAGACCTGTTCGGCGCCTGTATGTAGACCATCTGTCCGTGTGGCGGATGGACCGGCGGCGCTCATTGCCGCCAGCCCGGCTACCCTTTGCAGAATAAAAAAGCCGGCGAGAATCAGAGCCACAACCGCCAGGCCGACGAACTTGTGCTGATATTCCTGGGCGGCGACCGATGTCACGGCTACAGCCAGAGCCCCCGCAAATGACAGAAACACCCGCAGCGCCATTTTCTCACGCCAGCCGGTGAAGCAAAGATAAAGCGCCATCAGCAGCAGGGCCACAATCCCGAACCTCGAAAAACTCAGCATTACCACCGCCGCCTGCAGGGTCATGGCCGTAGCATATACCGGTCTCTCGTTTGAACCGGCCTTCCGGTGCAGCGCCGCACAGACCGGCAGCGCCATGAGCCCGAAACAGGCCAGCGCGTTGGAGTACTCGAATGACGAACCCGCCCTGTAGATGTTATCCAGCAAACCCGCCCAGGGCTCCAGCCTGAAGATGTAGGTAACAATACCCCAGGCTGAAACAAAGCTCGCCACGTAAACGACCCAGGCGCTGATGAGCGCGAGTGCCGCCGTTCCCGAGCGGCTTAGATTGCTGCGCACCACGAAGATGACGGCGACATAGGCCATGAGCAGCGCGGCCTCCCTTTCAGTGTCGCCGGGCACGACGCTCCAGAAAAGACTTAAGGTGGCAAATACCGTGAACGCCGCCAGCAACCAGAGGGCGGGTGAGCGCAGCGAGCGCGCCTGGTCACCTCCCGCCAGGGAGACCGCAAGCTCCCAGCCGGCGGCCACCAGGATCAGGCACGTCAACACCCACCTGGATGTCTGAAAATATCCACCGTTCCAAAGCGTTGCGATAATCAGTGCGCCACATAGGATAAACA
>JBAZWE010000120.1:0-3237 GCA_041660545.1 Thermoleophilia bacterium | reverse complement strand
AAAAAACAGAATACATCCAGGGAAAGCGACGAAATGCTCGATACACCGCGGTTCGTGAACGGCTAGAAAAGACAGGGAAGCGTTTCGCCGGACACTCGCGCTATAAAAAAGAAAAAAGTGGCACAGGACTCGTCCTGTGCCACTACTGTTTTATACTGTCGCCCTAGGGAAGCTCGACTACCACACAGGTCATCGTCTGGGCGATGCCGTCGATCGACTGAATCCGCGAGACGACCGTGTTACCCAGTTCACTCACATCACCGCCTTCAATATAAGCGATTATGTCGTAGGCGCCCGTAACGGCGTGAGCGCTCTTGACCCCTGGTATTTCCGACATCTGCTTGCGAGCATCGCCAGCACGTCCCGGGGTTGCGTTTATGAGAACATAGGCTGCAGCCATCTATCCGACCTCCAGTCTGAGATTATAGAATGGACCTGATAAACATATTCCGAGAGCGGCCCTCGCGTCAATTATCCCGGGAGCAGAGAAGTTCTAAACCGCAAGGGCAGTACCTGCAGGACGAACGGATCCACACAACCGAAAAAAGGTCACAATGAAAAACCTGATCGTCAATGCGGACGATTTCGGCCTCACGGAGGGCGTCAACCGGGGCATCATCGAATGCCACAAGCGGGGCGCCGTTACCAGCACGACACTGCTTGTAAACGGCGATGCCGCCCAGTCAGCCGCCGCCGCCGCCGCGGGGTATCCGCTGCTGGGCGTCGGGCTGCATCTGAACCTGACTTCGGGAAGACCAGTGCTGGCGGCCGGGAAAGTGTCGTCACTGGTCGACGATGAAGGGCTTTTCCCCGGGATGCCGACCATGGTTCGCAGGTTGATAAGCGGCCGGGCGCGCCGCGATGAGCTGGCGGCCGAAATCCGGGCGCAGATCGACAAATGCATCGAGCTGGGCATAAATCCTACCCACATCGACAGCCATCACCATCTGCACGCCCTGCCACGGTTGCGCTCGGTTGTTTGCGAGGTATGCCGGAAGGCCGGCATAAACAGGATGAGGGGCTACCACATGTCGGCAAGAAGCTTAAAGGCGTTCGCGGTGGCGCTGGTGGCGCGTATGCCCGCGGGAAAGTCATTAAGAACACCGGACAGGTTTTCCGGTATAGAGATTATGGGAAGAAGAGACATGGCTGAAAAACTGAAGCATGAGCTGGCCGCGACGGGCGACACTCTTGAGTTCATGTGCCATCCCGGCTACGCCGATGAGAGTCTCTCGCGCATATCGACATACAACAGCCTGCGCGAGGTTGAGCTTAAGGCTCTGATGTCGGAAGATTTTATCCGCGCCATCGAGGCGGCCGGGGTTCGGCCCGTCTCATTCAGGGACCTTTAGGAAGGGAAGCGTATTGAGGCCTGCCGAGTGGTTTCGCAAACGGACATATCATTACTCCGGGTTCTCGGACGTGGAAGAACTGGTCGGGCTCAAGCAGAAACAGGGTCTGACCATCAGCGTTTGCCTGCCGACCATGAACGAGGCGGACACGATTCCCAACATCCTCCCCGTTATCCGGCGCTCACTCATGGAGCGCCACCAGCTTGTCGACCAGCTGGCGATCATCGATTCTCGGAGTACCGACGACACGGTGAAAGTGGCAAGGGAGCTGGGCGCGGAAGTCTTTTTCGACGACGAGTACCTGGCCGATCAGCCGCCCGCATATGGCAAGGGCGAAGCTCTCTGGAAAAGCCTGGTGCCACTCACTGGCGATATCATCGTCTGGGTGGATTCTGACATCAAGAACTTCTCCGCCCGGTTCATATATGGCCTGGTGGGGCCCCTTCTAAAAAATCCCGGTATAGGTTACGTCAAGGGTTATTACAGGCGCCCGCTGTTTCTGGGGGAGATGAAGAGGGAGACAGGCGGCGGCAGAGTCACGGAGATATGCGCCCGCCCACTGATCAACATGTTTTATCCCGACCTGGCGGGTCTCATCCAGCCCCTCTCTGGAGAGTACGCCGGCCGTAGACACATCCTGGAGAGCGTTCCCTTCTTCACTGGATATGGGGTGGAGATAGGCCTGGACATCGACATTTATCGTAAATACGGGCTTTCCTCGATCGCGCAGACCGATCTTAAGCGCCGGGTGCATCACAACCAGAGCACGGAAGCGCTCGGACACATGTCGTTTGGCATCATGCAAGCTGTTTTTACTCGTCTGCATGACGAGGGACGCATGGATACGAAGGACGCGCCAGGCACTCTCTATAACAGCATCTATTACAAGGAAGGCGAATACGGCCTTGAGTCAAAGAAGATTAAGGTCGTGGAAAGGCCACCGCTGGCGACCCTTGAGGAGTACCGCAGCATCCATAAGGTGAGCCCAGAATCGGAGAGGAGGACAAAACGATAACGACGCCGACTCCGCGTATCCTCTATACAGACCTAGACGGCACCTTGTTGGGAAAAGGGGGTTCCCCGTTTCGCACAGCAACCGGCGAATTCACTTTTGATGGCGCCCGGGCGCTCGAGCTATGTCATCGCCTGGCGCTGGAGCTTACTTTTGTCTCCGGACGCAGCATCGCCATGTTGCAGGAGGACGCACGACTGCTGGGAGCCTCGAGCTACATCGGCGAGGCCGGCTGTGTGATTGCGCGCGACTCGGGAAGAACCATCATGCGCAACTGCGGTCCTTTCGGGAACGTCGAAGGCTTGAGTGTGTTTGACGAGATAGCCGCGACCGGGGCACCCGACCTTCTTCTCGCAAAATACAACGGAATGCTCACCTACCACCTACCATGGTCTCAAAGTCACACATACTCCCACCTGATGCGGGGTCACATCAACACCACAGAGGCAAACACGCTGCTGGAGAAAAGCGGACACGGTGAACTCAAGGTGGTTGATAACGGCGTCATCGAGGACCGAGGCTATGGCATGAATACAAGCGAGCTGCATGCCTACCACATCATTCCCCGCGAGGCCGGCAAGGGAAGCGCCATCAGATTACACTTGCAGGCGGCAGGCTTAACAAGAGAAGACGCTTTCGCCTGTGGGGACTCAGCGCAGGACCTGGAGATGGCGGAAGAGGTCGGCACGCTGTATCTTATGTCCAACGCGATCTCCAACGGCCTTGGGGAATCGGAAATCACCGGCGATCACGGGAACATAGTTATCGTGGGTGCACCGATGGTCGAGGGCTTCCTGCTTGCGGTACGAAAGGCGCTTGGGGTTTAGGCGCAGACGTCAGTTGCAGCCGTGGCGAGCGCCACCGCCGGTCAAT
>JBAZWE010000119.1:0-3357 GCA_041660545.1 Thermoleophilia bacterium | reverse complement strand
TTCCCATCCTCTTGAAAATTTAATAATTAATAAACTCAGGTTACTATTACACCCGCGTAGCCAACTACCTGCGAGTAGTCGCCGGTTACATCTCCCGATGTCTGGTATTTGAGCACTCTTGCTTCGCTGGCGCCAAGCTTTATCGCGGCGTAAAGCATGGCCGCGGCCGGCGCTGCGCCGCACATGGAAATCTGATTCTCATGAACCGTATCCAGCAGGGCGCCGGGGTCAAGTGCCACCACCTTGCTGAGGGCGAGGTTGTCCTTTTCCTGGGCGGTTGCCTGGCTTTCGTAATGAGTCATGTCCGAGCTGGCGACTATCAGCGCTTTTCCCTTCTTTTCCTGAAGAGCCGCGGCGATAGCCTCTCCGACATCACGGCAGGAATCAGCGCTGGTGAGCATGAGGACTATGGGCACGAAATTCACATTGCCGACCATGTATTGCAGAAATGGAATCTGTACTTCGACCGAGTGCTCGAATACATGCGCTGATTCGTCAGCGGTCAGCGCTGTGCTTTTGGCAAGGATTGATTGCGCCAGATCACTGTCTATATATGCTTCTCCCGCGGGCAATTTCCAGATGCCGGAGGTCATGATCGATGCCGCGGGACCGAGGCCGGTATGGTTTGGTCCCAGAATTATAAATGTATCGGGAAGATCAACCGCGCCATAGACCTCCCCCGCGACTGGCCCGGAATAAACATAACCGGCATGGGGCACGATCACGCCCAATGCGCTCCGCGTTGGCCCGGGACCGATCATCTTCTTGATCGTCCTCTCGAGTTCATCGCGTTTGCCGGGGTAGAACTGACCGGCAACCGCCGCATTCCGTTCCGATGACATCAGCGGATCCATGTCTGCCGCCTCCTGAGTCAGAGTTGCGTTTTCTTTAAAGCTTCCCTAAAAAATCAATTGTCAATCGGTTCGTGATCGCTAATCCGACCCGCAACTGGGAGAAAACGATTAACGCGTTGCCGGTCGCCCGTCCATGTCTGCCTGCTCTCCCATCAGCGTCGCGGAAGTAGCCGCAGTTATCCTGACAGGAACGACCGCGCCGGCTGTTTCGCATATACCATCATGTTCAAAAGGCCTGAAATTCACGATCTTGTTACATGAGGTTCGTCCTCGCATAAGGCCGTCGCCGTGTCTGCTGTGTCCTTCAATCATGATGTCCTGTCTGCTGCCGACCAAAGCTTCATTCTTTTCGGTAGCGATGCCCTGAACGAGTCCCAGAATTTCCCTCATCCTGCGTTTCACCGTATTCTCGGGTACAAGCCCGGGAAGATCGGCGGCCTCTGTCCCCGGCCTTGATGAATAGATAAATGTGAAGGCACCATCAAAGCGGCATCTTCCGGCGAGCTTCATCGTCATGTGAAAATCGTCTTCCTTCTCCCCGGGAAAACCTATGATCATGTCGGTTGTCAGGGCGACATCCGGGATCTGTGTGTACAGGTTTTCGACAAGCTTGAGATAATGCTCCCGCGTGTAGCCCCGTTTCATGCGCGTCAGAATACGGTTGGAGCCCGATTGGACCGGCAGATGAAGATGCTTGCAGACTTTGGGAAGATCGCGCATGGCTCCGATCAGATCGTCACCGAGGTCCTTGGGATGCGATGTGGTAAAACGTATGCGTTTGAGATCTGTGATGTCATTGAGACGTGATAAAAGACTCACAAAGTCTTCACCGCCGGCAGATACCGGATCAAGATCGAGGCCGTATGCATTGACATTCTGACCGAGTAGTGTTATCTCGACCACACCATCATCCACCAGTCTCTCTACCTCATCAATTACTTGCGATGACGGCCGGCTTCGTTCAGGCCCCCTCACCATAGGCACCACACAATAAGTGCAGAAGTTGGTGCAGCCGGTCATGACCTGCACCCAGGCGCGGCTTTGGTTCAATCTGCGCGAAGGCAGCGAGGCGCTGGGCATGGGATTGTCGTTAAATGCCCAGGCGGGACCTGCGCCATCCATGACGGTGCCGATAAGCGCGGGAAGCTCGCCGATATTTTGCGGGCCAAAGGCTATATCGAGGAATGGCAGGTCACTGAAAAGTCTTGTCTGAAGATTCTGCGCGAAGCATCCGCCGAGCGCCACAATCCGCTCAGGACGCTCCTTCTTGAGACGCCGGGCTTCCCCCAGACGCCCCAACAGGCGGCTATCGGCTGTCTCACGGACAGAGCAGGTGTTAAACACCAGGAGGTCGGCCTCTTCAGGATCGCCGGACTGTTGCCAGCCGCATTCTTCCAGCACACCGCGGATGCGTTCCGAGTCGTGCTCGTTCATCTGGCAGCCGAATGTAGTGAGATGGTAATGCATTTGGATTACTGTATATTACAGCTTCCGATACGAAACGATGTCCGGATCACGCAAATTGACGCCCACGGGATGCTCCTACTTCGCATACTCCGTGGCGCGGCTTTCACGAATCACAGTCACTTTTATCTGTCCGGGATAATCCAGCTGCTTCTCGATCTCCTTGGCGATCTCGCGTGAAAGCAGCGAGGCATCATCGTCGTCGATCTCGGTCGGTTTTACCATCACCCGGATCTCACGTCCGGCCTGCATCACGTAGCACTTCTCAACGCCCTTCTTGCTGACAGCGATGCTCTCGAGTGACTCCAGCCTCTTTATATAGCTCTCCAGACTGTCTCGCCTGGCGCCTGGACGGGCGGCACTGACTGCGTCGGCTGCCTGTACGAGCACGGCTTCCACTGTCTGCGGCTCGATATCAGAATGATGAGCTTCGATGGCATGAGTGATCGCCGGCGCTTCCTTGTTCTTTTTGGCCAGGCTGGCGCCGATCGCGGCATGCGTTCCCTCGATCGTGTGATCAACCGCCTTGCCTATATCGTGCAGCAGGCCCGCCCGGCGCACCATCTTCACGTTGGCGCCGAGCTCGGCGGCCATGATTCCAGCCAGATGACTGACTTCAAGAGAGTGGGCAAGAACGTTCTGGCCGTAACTCGTCCTGTATTTGAGCCTTCCCAGCAATTTGACCAGATTCTCGGGCAATCCATGGATATTGGTATCCAGTGTTGCCTGCTCGCCGGCCTCCATGATGGTTTTTTCCACTTCGGCCTGAGCCTGTTTATACGTATCCTCGATGCGAGCCGGATGAATCCGGCCGTCCGACAGGAGCTTGGTCAGCGTCAGCCTTGCAATCTCGCGTTTGACACCGTCGAAACCGCTTAAGACCACCGCCTCCGGCGTGTCATCGATAATCACATCGATGCCACTGATGTTCTCCAGAGCCCTGATGTTGCGACCCTCACGGCCGATGATGCGGCCTTTCATTTCATCCGAGGGCAATGGTACAACAGAGACCGTGGTCTCCGCCGCGTGATTGGCCGCA
>JBAZWE010000118.1:1379-3434 GCA_041660545.1 Thermoleophilia bacterium | reverse complement strand
GCCGCACACAGTCCACCGGCGTGCCGTCCACCGAATAGCCTCTGCTGCCGTCGGAAAAGGTTATTTCGTCCACATTGAGCGATTCCCCGATGGTAATGCCCCGGCCGATAGCGCTGCGGTTCTTGTCGGGAGCGATGACGGCCACCTGTCCGCACGCGTCCATCGCCTGCTTGAGCGCAAACAGGCCGGGAGAAAAAATGCCGTCATCATTGGTTACGAGTATTTTCAAGGATTGCTTCCTCCTGGTGAAAAATTCAATCAGAGGGAGAGGAATTGCCGACGCATCGAAATCAAAAGCCCCGCAGACCGGCCACGCCTTTTTCAGATCTTATTAATTGTCTGACTTTGCGGCGGCTTTCTTCTTCGGCTTGTTCTCATCCCTTTTTACAGACTTTTCCGCCTCTTTTACCCGGGAAGTTTTTTTCTTGCCATAATCGGTGCTATAGAAGCCGCTGCCCTTGAAATGGATCGCCACGGGATGAAATACCCGCGTAACCCGCTTGCCGCATTTCTCACAATGGCTTACGGCGCTATCGGAAATTTTCTGCATCTTTTCAAACTGGTGCCCGCATTTTAAGCACCGGTACTCATAAATAGGCAACTTGAATCAATCCTCCTTTGGCACAAAAGAACATGCAAATCGACTTTATAGTATAGCAAAACAGCTGTCTTTCCTGTTTCAGACCGGCAGATATATTGACTTCATCCTTTGCTAAATACCTGCAGTAGGTACACTTGCCGCCTGCATGCGGGCGGTCCACGCGTTTAAGAAAAGGGTTTGCGGCTCATAACTGGAAACTGTAAAACGGCGGCGCCTGCAAGTGGCGCCGGTGGCAAAAAGCGCCATTTTTTAGTAATATTCACGCCGGATCGAATGAATTGACGTCAATCAAACTAATACCGCTGATGCGGAATTTCCAAATATGAAAATCGCTCTTGTTTCTGAGTATTATTATCCCTTGCTCGGCGGGATCACCGAGCATGTCCATAACCTCGCGCTTACCTTAAGCGGACGGGGTCATGACGTCACAGTGGTCACCCACAACATAAGACCTCGAAAAAACCATCATTATCCCGACGAAGAACTCACGTTTAAAGTGGCCAGGTTCGGAAAAGGAATCCCGATATATTCCAATGGCTCTTTTGCGAGGGTGACTCTGGGAAGGAACCTGGGCGGTCAACTGAAGCGGTTTTTTGCACGCGAGCAGTTCGATGTCATTCACGCCCACTCGCCGCTGACGCCGATCCTGCCGGTCATCGCGCTGCGCAACTCCAATGCGCCGGTCACGATCGGAACTTTCCATACCTATTTTGACAGGAGTCGCGGTTACGGCATCATGAAGAAGATGTCCGCCGCTCACATGGACATGATCGATGGCAAAGTCGTCGTATCCGACGCCTGCGTTGAGGCGCTCTCCCGCTATTTCGTGAATGCACATGAGGATTACAGGGTCATCCCCAACGGGGTCGACCCTGATTACTTCCTGCCCGACGCGCCGGTTCTCCCGGAATTCGATGACGGCAAACTGAACATCCTCTTTGTGGGACGTTTTGATCCGCGCAACGGCCTAAAAACAATGATCGAGGCGTTCAAGCTGGTCAGAAAGCAGTTCGACAACTGCCGCCTGATCGTCGTCGGCGACGGTCCCTTAAGGCCTTACTACCGGTCGCTGGTGGGTAAGAAACTCGCACCCGACGTGCACTTCGCCGGTCTTATCAACGGCGGCCGGCCAAACTATTACGCCAGTGCTGACATCTATTGCACACCCTGCACCAAGGCCTCATTCGGAGTTGTGCTTTTAGAGGCCATGTCTTCAGCCACGCCGATCGTCGCCTCCGACATCAACGGTTACCGCCTGGTCATGGAGAACGAAAAACAGGGTATCCTCGTGCCGGAATCCGAACCCGCGGCCTTCGCCGAAGGCCTGCTGAGGCTGCTTAAGGATCCACAGCTGCGCTCGCGCATGGGGCAGGCGGGCCGCGAAACTGTCATGAACACCTTCTCCTGGGAGATCGTGGCCGGTCAGATCGAAAAGCTTTATTATCAGCTGCTTG
>JBAZWE010000118.1:0-1369 GCA_041660545.1 Thermoleophilia bacterium | reverse complement strand
GAATTAGTCTTAACCATTAATGACTAAGAAACAGGCACTGCGGGCCCTGGGGTCGCTTGCCGGCGGGGTAGCATTATTCACAGCGGGAACCGCTCATGTCCTCTGGCACCGGGGCAACAGAAAAACCGGCGCGACTCTACTTATTTGCGGCATTGCGACAGATTTTCTTCTGCTTGTTTCCTTTCTTGTCCCCAACTTCCCCCTCACTGGCAGGGTTTTCCATCGCGGCCGCCCCGGCGGCAACCTGATCGCCCTGACATTCGATGACGGCCCACGGCCGCCTTTTACCGAGGCGATACTCGACACTCTCAAGCGTGAGTCGATTCCCGCGACATTTTTTGTCCTGGGCGAGAATGCCCGGCGCTGGCCTGAAGCAGTGCGGCGCATGGAGCATGAGGGTCATCGCGTGGCAAATCACGGTTTTGATCATGGAATCCTCATGTTCGCCGGCGCCGCCGAAGCGCTGGGCCAGGTTGATAAAACCGAGGCCATCCTGCTCGATGCCGGAGTCACTGAGCCATGCCGCCTCTTCCGTGCGCCACATGGCTGGCTCAGCCCGGTGGCGCACCGCGCCCTGACTTCCCATGGTTACCGGATTGCGGGCTGGACAAAAGGGGTATGGGATACTGCGAATCCCGGGGTTGAAACTATCGTATCGAGAACGGATGATGTCCTGCGGCCCGGCAGCGTGCTGCTGTTCCATGATGGATGGAGCGGCGCCGGTGAAGAAGACCGCTCCCAGACGGTGGCGGCGCTTTCAGAGATAATCAGGCTGGCCCGCGAAAGAGGCTTAAAGTTCGTGACTCTTGAAGAGATGATGGAAGAGGAAGGCTGGATTTGAAAAAGGTGTTGATTCAGATACGGCGGCACTGGCTCAAGGCAACCACGCTGGCGCTTATAGTTTACGCCCTGGTATTCCATGTCGAATATGACGAACTCGGCAGGACATTCGCCAGTGTTTCCTGGAAATGGGTCTTCCTGGCGATTCTGGCAAACCTTGCATCCATCATGCTGAAGGTCGCCAGCTGGAAGATTATTTTCGATTACACTTTCAAGGGCATCAAGGGGCGCTGGCGCGATCTTACCTCCGCGCTCATGATCGGCTTCTTTGTCAACCTTCTCATACCGGCCCGCGTCGGAGAGCTGGCCCGCGCTTTTGTCATCAGCCGCCGTCAGGCCCTGCTCGGCAAACCGGTATCCCGATCGACTGTTTTTGGAACCATCGTACTCGAAAGGGTTTTTGATGGTGTTGTCTTCGCCATGATCGTGGTTTACGGGGTTTTCAAGCTGGATTTGCCCGCCTGGGCCAATAATGGCGCCATATTCCTGCTGGCGATAAGCATGGCGCTTGCGGCTGCACTGGTAACAC
>JBAZWE010000117.1:0-3516 GCA_041660545.1 Thermoleophilia bacterium | reverse complement strand
CAGCACAATCTCAAGCTGAACATCCCATCCGCCGAACTTTGCACCGATAATGCCGCCATGATCGCCAGCGCGGCAAGATATGTACCCGCCATACCTTTTCCCGGATATCTGTCTTGCGGAGCGGTGGCCTCGGGCGGTTTTGTTGTCTAAGGAAATATTGCCGAACCCTGGTTGAGGAACTCCAAAGCAGGGAATAACTGCATCATTCGCGTACATATTAGAGGCTTATCAATCGCTTTTTGGCCTTTTCGAAAAAAACAGACTGAGACAGGTGGGAATACATGTTTTTTGAAGACAGGAAAGACGCAGGCCAGAGACTTGTGTCGATGGTGGACCGTTACAAGAGCGCCGCTGACACAGTTGTGCTTGGTTTGCCGCGTGGAGGCATCGTCGTGGCGCTGGAGGTGGCCCTTGCCCTGGACCTGCCGCTGGATGTCTGGGTTACGCGTAAAATTGGAGCGCCGCTCAATCCCGAGCTGGCAATAGGTTCGATTGATTCAGATGGCAATCTCCTGCTGGATGAAAACGCAGCCAGGCTTTACGAGATAAGCGATCGATATATCCGTGAAGAAGTCGAAGCCCAGGTGGTAGAGATCGAGCGCCGCTATCTTCAATATCGCGGAACCGAGGGTCCACCGGACATAAAGGGTAAGACGGTGATCGTGGTTGATGACGGTGTCGCTACGGGTTTCACCATGCTGGCGGCGCTCCAGTCGCTGCGAAACCGGGGCGCGGAGAAGATCGTCTGCGTTATCCCTGTGTCTTCTCCCAGGGTCATGAACAAGCTGGCCGATCAGGCCGACGAGGTGGAGTGCTTTTCAACCCCGTCCTATTTCGGCGCGGTTGGCGAGTTTTATCGAAACTTCGCACAGGTCTCCGACGCTGAAGTCATCGCCTGCCTTGAGCAGACGCGGCGCATTTAGGATCCGCGGCGGTTCCTGTATATCGGCCTCCCCAAAGCCGGTCGCGTTTCTTGAATCCATCCCCAACTATATCCGTCTTAATATCAAGTCGTGTTCACGTCATCGAAGAGACATGCCGAAAGCACTATCGTGAAGATTCAATAAGGGGCGGTTCTTTTTTAAGCGGATAGGGTAGACTCACTTGAAATGCGCTGATTTTAGATAGCGCAAAAACAGGAGGGAGGGAACGTCATGACCGCTTACACTATTACCTGTGCAGTTATTCCGGAACGCGAAGACGACGGTCTGTCGGCCAAATTCCTCGTAGTTGCTCCAGACGACCGGATAATCTGGATGGCCACATCCAGACCGGGTTATTCACCTGATTTAAGCCCCGAGGGACGAAAAAAGGCGGTAGCACAAGCCGGACTTACCAGTATGGCCGGCAAGTTAAATCGCCAGGAATCTGACAAGGGTGACATTCTGGCTTTGACAGATAACCAGATTGATTGCCGTGAGCGAAACATGGGAGCGTGCAACCGCTACCCGCAGCTGATTGAAAGAAGCGCCGGCGATCACCCAGAGGGCGCAGTCGAAACCAACGACGAAGAAGATGTCTGCCCCGGAGTTCTGGAATGCTGGATGCTGGAAAGCGAAGTTGATTAACCGACAGAATGTCGTTATAGAGAAAAGCGCATCGACAGAAGCGGGCCTTAGGGCCCGTTTCTTTATCTTGCGAACTACTATAGCTTGTAGTACTATCTTACGTAGTCATAGAAATCGGGGTCGGGGAAAAGTCCGGCATTCATCACACTGGAGGAAGTATGAAAAAGACATTAGCTATATTCGCAGCGCTGTCAGCTGTCGTCGTGCTTGCCATAATCAGCGGCTGCGGGACACAGGCATCGAGCGATTCGTCAAATCTCTCTTCTGAAAAATATGCACAGATAAATATTGGCATGACCGCGGATCAGGTAAAGTCACTTGCCGGTGAGCCATCAAGAACAGAAGCAAAAAACATGAGCGGCGGCCATTCAATGGGCGGGGGTTCGATGAGCGGCGACTCCATGAACATGGAGTACTGGTATTTTCAGGGTAGTAAGGGCTGGGTCCGCCTGGAGATGGCAGACGGCAAAGTCACGGCCAAATCCGGTTATTAAGCCATCCAGCAATAAGAAAGGGATCTGATAATGGAACATGGACATGCCGGTGGTGCAACGGACTTCTCACTGATGGTGCCATATCTGATTTTTATAATTCTGGCTACACCGCTACTCGTGTGGCTGCTTGCCAGCAGGGCGAAACGCCGTGACATCACAAACACGGAGCCTATCGAAGAGGATGGAAAGAACCGGCGATATCGTTACGACCTGCTACGCATCAACTGGCTGCGCCGCTTGTTAAAAATGCGCGGTTTTCAGTTCGCGCTGCAACTGCCAAGCGCCCTGGTCTTTCTGCTTGTGATCGTCGCTGGTATCTGGGGTACAAGCCTCGGCGACAAGAATTTCGCCACAGTCGTAACCTGGCTGATCTGGTGGGCTGTTATCATTTTTACATTTCTGTTTCTTTCACGCACCTGGTGCATGCTTTGTCCGCTGGTTTCCATAGCTGAGTGGCTGCAGCGCATGAAACTCTGGGGTGTGGGGAAGAGGGTATTCAGCCTAAACCGGAAGTGGCCACGGCGTCTGCGCAACTTCTGGGTGCCGACGGTCTTCTTCATCGTGCTTACCTGGATGTACCTGTTCCTGGGTCTTGCCAGCAGTCCTATATATACGGCACTGGTTACGCTGATACTGTTTATCGTGCCGGCTATCCTGGTCTCACTCATATTCCAGCGCCGGACTTTCTGTCGTTATGTGTGCCCTATCGGCGGTATTATCGGCGCATACTCCATGACAGCCCCACTTGAGCTACGAAACAGCAGCGACGAGGTCTGTCGCAGCTGCAAGCAGAAATCCTGTTACCGCGGCAGCGAGAAGGGCTATGGTTGCCCCATGTTCGAACTGCCTCAGACGATGGAGACCAACACTTATTGCGTCATGTGCACAGAATGCATAAAAACCTGTCCCAATGACAATATCTCCCTCAACGTGCGGCCATTCCTGTCGGACCTCTGGAAGACCAAAAAACTCGGCTTCGATGTGGCTGCCATCGTGGTTATTCTTCTGGGTGTCACTGTTTTCCAGACACTTTCGATGGTAGAGCCATGGACCGACGCCTCCAATGCCATGATTGAAGCGACAGGGCTGGGGGAGAATACGGTCCTCACACTCAGTTATCTGGCCATGGCGGTAATCGCGCCCATGCTCATCTTCTCGCTATGGTCACTGATCACACGCAGGATTGGTGGCAACGGAGCTTCATTGAAGGCCGTTTTCATCGGCTTTTCCTTCGCATTTTTACCAATAGCGCTCTCATCGCATCTGGCGCATAACCTGGTCCATTTCTTTGAGGAAGGAACCGCGGTAGTGCCGGTTCTCTCGGATCCGTTAGGCTGGGGCTGGAACCTGTTCGGTACTGCGAATCTCATCGTCGGGCCGCTGCTGCAACCGGAGTCGCTGCGCGTGATCCAGATGTCCCTGATAGCGGTCGGCTACCTTGGCGCCGTTTATGT
>JBAZWE010000116.1:0-3609 GCA_041660545.1 Thermoleophilia bacterium | reverse complement strand
TGGCAGGCGATGTCCATGCCGACGTTGCCGGCGCCGATGACGATGACCTGCTGGCCGCTCAGATCTTCGGGCTCGCCGAAGTTGACCGCCTTCAAGAATTCGATGCCGGGGGTGACCTCTTCCCAGCCGGGGAACTTGATCAACCGCGCCTCGTGGGCGCCGCTGGCGACGATGACAACTTCGTGCTCCTTGTAAATCTCGTCAAACAGTTTGCGGTTGACCCTGGTGTTTAGGTGAACCGTCACGCCGATCTCGGCGAAACGCGAAAGCTCCTTGGCCAGCACCTCCTGCGGCAGCCGCTCGCGGGGGATGGCCAGCTCCATCTTTCCGCCCAGCTTGCCGGCGGCTTCGTAAAGATCGATCTTGTGGCCGCGCAGGCCCAGCTGCCAGGCGGCGGAAAGGCCTCCGGGGCCGCCGCCGATGACGGCAACCGTCTTGCCGGTGCTGCGCGCCTTCCGCGGCGCAGGCACTTCCAGGCTCAGGCTTCCCATCTGCTTGATGTTGTGCGGTTTGTCCACGAAAAGACCCCGGGTACAGGCGTCCATGCAAAGGTTGGGGCAGACCTGGCCGCAAACGGTGGCCGGGAACGGGCTGTACTCGAGTACGAGCGCCAGCGCTTCCTCTAGCCGTCCCTGCCTGATGAGCGAGGCTCGCTTATGCGACGGGATCCGCGACGGGCAGGCGTAAGCGCATGGCGGCAGGTATTTTTCGTTGAACCAGACCGGCCGGTAGCGCCGGTCCTCGCCGGTTGTGACATAGGGCAGGATGGTCCGCGGGTGATCGATATATTCCCCGAAGATGCCGCCCTTGCCGACGCCGGGCTCCCAAACGGTCTCGCGGAACTCGGTAGCCGTCATGTGGCGGCCCTTGCGCTCGGCCTTCTCAGCCGGAGTCAGGGCGATCAGTTTCTGCCAGGCGCCGGGGTCGCTGGTGAGTTCCTTCAGATATTCTGTGCGGTCGATGGCTTTGAGATATGGCTTGATATTGGTAGTCAGCCAATCCCAGTCGGCGTCGGCCAGCTCGATCAGCTTGACGTCGTTCTCGCTGAATCCCTGGATAGGGCCGCGAAAATATATGGTGCCGCCGACCATGCCCACGCAGGGCCGGTAGCCGAGGATGTTGTCAGGGTTGCGCGGCTCGACGCCGCAAACTACGGCGATGCCGCCGGCCTTGAACTCAGCGAAGGAGTCGCCCACGTCACGGAAGTACCAGGACTGCAACGGCTCAAAGCGCGGATTGAACTTGGTCATGGTGTCGCAGCGGGCGCCGCCGCCGCCCTGCACGTACAGCTTGCCCTGGGCTCCCGCGTTATGGGCGCCGTTGGTGACGTCACCCAGCACGGTGATGTTGGCGCCGCAGTTGATCCAGCCGGTGTCGTCGGAGCAGCTGCCCTTGACGGTGATCTCGGTGCCGACCATGCCCATGCTGCCCAGTCGCTGGCCCACGGGGCCGTCGACGGTGAGCCTGACCTTTTTATCCTGCGGCCAGATGCGGCCGCCGATGCCGTGCTGGCCGTTGGCATGCACGGTGAACGAGCGCTCGCCCTTCTTCACGGCAGCCTGGATCTGCTCTTCCAGTTCCCGGGAAGAGACCCGCTCGCCTTTGATGTTGCCGTTGATGATCATGAGTTTGTTGTCATAACTTTACGCTTTGTCATCCTGAGCGAAGCGAAGGATCTCGGGTTAAAGACCCGGATTCTTCGGCGCTTCGCGCTAACATACATATGAGATCTTAAGCCGTTCGGCGATCGATTCGTCAGCCACGCCCAGGGCGTCGGACATGCCGATCGGCAGCTCGGTGCTACGGCCCAGCGGCGCGAAGATCTTGCGCAGCTCGACGTCGGCGCTCTTGAACACTTCCACCACCCGCTCGGCCACCACATCTGGGTCGAGGCGGCGGTAAAGCCTGGGGTCCTGAGTGGTGATGCCCCGCGGGCAACGGCCGGTGTTACACAGGTTGCAGCGGTTGTATTCGTCTCCGAAGCACCAGGCGGCCGCCTGCATGATGTGCTTGCCCATGTCCACCGCCGAGGCGCCCAGCATGATCATGGCGGCGGCGTTGGCAGCCAGGTTGCCGGTCTTGCCCATGCCGCCGGCGGCGATCAGCGGCAGCTCGTTCTGCTTGCCCTGCGCCACCAGGTCGAGGTAGCAGTCGCGGATGTTCGACGCGATCGGATGCCCCATCTTGTCCATGGAAACGTTGTAGGCCGCGCCGGTGCCGCCGTCTTCGCCGTCGATGCAAAGGGCGCCGGCGTAGGGGTTGCGCGCCAGGTTGTTGAGCACCGCCATCGCCGTCTTGGTGCCCGATATCTTCGGATAGACCGGCACGCGGAAACCCCAGGCCATCGACATCGACTGGATCATCTTGGCCACGGCTTCCTCGATGGAATATTTGGTCTGATGCGTCGGCGGCGAGGCCAGGTCGACGAACTCGGGCACGCCGCGGATCTGGGCGATCAGCTTCAGCACCTTGTACGCCATCAGCAGGCCGCCGTCGCCGGGCTTGGCGCCCTGGCCGTACTTGATCTCGATGGCGGCCGGGTCCTCGGTCATCTCGGGGATGGCATGGATGATCTCGTCCCAGCCGAAATAGCCGGAGGCGATCTGCAATATGAAATATTTGGCGAAGCGGCTCTTCAGCAGGCGCGGCGGCATGCCGCCCTCGCCGGTGCACATCACTACCGGCATGCCCTCGACCTCGTTGAGATAGGCCACTCCCATGGCGAGGCCTTCCCACATATGCGGAGACAGGGCGCCGATGCTCATGCTGCCGATACGGATCGGGTAAATCTCGCGCACCGGCGGGATGAAGCCATGCTCCACGTGCTGGTCGACCACCATGCGGTCGCCGCGCTTCTTCAGCGGCAGCGCCTCCGCCGGCAGGTTTCGGCCCAGGAGCGTGCGGATGCGGAACTCGTGCCGGCCGGCATCTAGCGCCGGGTCGGTCAGCATTGATATCCTGGTGAATTTGAGCTGGTCGACCGTCGAGGTCGACGGGTCGTTGCGCCGGCCGCCGCGGCGGAAGGGCACTCCCCCCTTGTTCTTATAGGTGAGCAGCTTGTGCCGCGGGTTGTATTCCGGCTCGATAGCCTCGTTGGGGCAGACCAGCGTGCAGGTGCCGCAGCCGGTGCAGTAGCGGTCGATGTCCACTACCTGCTTGACAACATGCACGATCTCACGGGTAGCTTGCGGGTTGGGCGTGCCGCCCTCAGAGAAGACGCGCCGGTGCACATGCGGCGAGGGCTCGATGGCGTTCACCGGGCACACCGTCGTGCAGCGGCCGCAGCGGGTGCAGCGGTCGTCACGCCAGCGGATGATGTATGGGAACTCCCTGAGCGAGAGTTCATGGTTCTGGTCTAGTCTGGTAGCTGGATCCATTTCAGTTCCTGGAAATCAGTGAAGCGTCGCGCCTCACTGCTGGTTCCACCGTTTCAACTCGGTGGCGCCGGGTTTGATGATCGCCATGTCATATTTCATGGGCGAAAAATCCTGGGTTTTGTCGCGCTCCGGCACGGCTTCGTCAAGGCCGCATTCCTCGCTCATCAGCGCGTATTTGCCGGGAACGCCGCCGACGATGCCGGGCCTCAGTTTCTTGGCGTCCTGCACCATG
>JBAZWE010000115.1:0-3734 GCA_041660545.1 Thermoleophilia bacterium | reverse complement strand
TCTTCATGTCCTTGAGATCATGGAAATGCTGGGCCGCCGGGACGCCACCGAAGGACGCGCAGCTCCCCAGCGCCACCAGAAGTTTTGAGTTGCGCCTGACGTCTTTAAGCACTTCGGGTTCGAAGGATCTGGCGGGGACCCCCTCCACGAAAGCCACATCGAAGGGACCATCGGTATTGTAAGCCCGAGCCATGGGAAAGTGCAGGATGTCAACAGCGCCGGCTATGGCGAGGAGGTCATCCTCGAAGTTGAGGAACTCCAGCGAGCAGCCGGCGTCAGATGTCAGGGAGAAGATACCGATCCTCAGTTTGCCCTTGTGAGCCGCCGACGATACCGCCCTGTCTGTCATCTCAGTGCCGATGATATCCCCCTGATCTGCTCGATTGAAAGGACAGGACCCTGACGGCAGGTATAGAAGCTCTCCACAACACAATGCTCGCATTTGCCCACGCCGCAGCGCATGTTTCTTTCCAGCGAGACGTACATCTGCGAATCAGCGAAGCCGAGTTCCTGCAGGCGTCCGAGGACGAATCTGAACATGACCGGCGGGCCGCAGATCAGGACCTGCGTATTGACCGGCGAAAGATCGACAACATCGAAAAGCGAGGTTATAAGGCCGGTTCTGCCCTTCCAGTCCGAGGTGGCCTCTTCGACGGTTATCTCTAGGCGGCAGCCCTGACGCCACTGGTCGTATTCATCCTCGAAGAGGAGCTGGTCGGGGCTTTTGGCTCCATATAAAACCGTCAGCCCGCCGAATTCATCTTCGAGACAGACGGCGCACTTTATGGCGCTTCGCAGGGGAGAGAGGCCGATACCGCCGGCGATAAAGACCAGGTTCTGGCCTGCCATGTCCGCCAGTGGGAAACCCTGCCCATAGGGCCCCCTAACCCAGACCGTCTCGTCCTTCGCAAGCCGATGCAGAGCCCGGGTGACATTGCCGGTCTCACGCACGCAAAGCTCGAAGGTCCCCTTCTGGGTCGGCGGCGAACATATCGCGAAAGGCGCCTCGCCGATGCCCAGCAGGGATGTCTGAACGAACTGACCGGCACAGAAAGAAAAGGACTCACGAAGCTCGCGGTCCTTGAACTCGAGCACGAAGTGGCGGTTCCCCGGAGTAAGCAGCCGTGTTTCCAGCACTCTCGCCGGGTAAGGGATGTACTCGTTTTGCAGTGTTCCTCCGGAGTCGTTACCGGCCGCTTTAGCGTCCATCCGTCACCTCCAGCACGCTTTCGATAACCTGGCGCGGATCTATGGCAGCCGGGCAGAAATGGAAGCAGGCGCCGCATCCTGTGCAACCGGCACGATCGAAGGTTTCCAGCATTCTCATGAACTTGTGAGAGAAGCGGTACCAGATTCGCTCTGAGCGCGCCTCCCGGAAGTTGTAGCCTCCGGCCACGCGGGCAAAACCCACAAGCTGGCAGGAATCCCAATGCCGCAAGCGCCGCCCGGTGCTGGGGTCGAGGCCGGTCTCGTCCCGTGTATAGAAGCAGTAACACAGGGGGCAGACAATGGTGCAGTTGCCGCATCCCAAGCAGCGGTCGGCCAGCTCATCCCACATGACGGCTCCCATCGACTGCCTGATTTTTTCCGGCAGCGCCGCCAGCGGCCAGCGTGTTATTCCAGCGCTTCCCTGGCCGCACGGCGCCGAAATCTCGGCAGGTTCCTTCACCAGGTCTACGGCAGCGCCGCCGGCAAGCCTGGCGCCGGCTTCGGTGCCGGCGATCATGTGGATGCCATCGCCGCCCATTTTCCCCGCCGGCTCCGGAACAAGGAAAAGATCATAATCTCCCGGCCCCACATTGTCGTGCCCGGTTTTTTCACAGAAACAGCCTTCCGTGCGTTTGCAGGGGACACCTATGGTGATAGTCTTGCGTCGCCTCTCCATGAACGGGAAATCAGACCGGTCACTCTCCATGACAGCCGTTAGAAGCCGGTCGGCGGAAAGTTCGCAGACATGGAGGCCGAAAATGATGGTGTCTACCGCGTCGAGGTTCTCTTCAAGCGAGCCGGCCTCAAAGCTGAAAAGTGTCTCCGACGGCGGCAGCAACGCCTTTTTGAAAGGAATCACCGTCCGGTTCTGGGGCAGGTCGATACCGGTAAGACCTATTGGTGAAACCTCTTCAAAGATACGGTTCCCGGCTTTATATGATGGCATCATTACCCTGTAGTCGGTTGAGAGTTCCATCAGCCAGTGCCGCAGTTGGGGCGGCAGGGTGCTTACCAGCGGGAGATGCTCTGCGTCCTTGACCATCGACTCCCTTTCAGCCCATTTCGTTCATCGCGGGGTTTTAGCGGCGGCATCGGTCAAGACCGGAGTTCTTGCCGCCAGCTGCTTTCTGCAATATTAGCATCCTCATATTCCCACAATCACCGGCATATATTCATTATTAATAAAAAGTCACGCATTGGGAGACATTCAAAGCGTTCTCGGGATAGAATAAAACCATGAGCGTCAGCGAAAACATAATTTCAAAGGTCGCTTCAGAGGAATTCCATATATGTGAGATATGCGGTTACGAGCGTGGCTTTCATACATCTTTCCAGCGCCGCGAGGAAGGCTTCGAGGTAATCCTGATCTGCCCGGAATGCGGACAGCGATACAGGGTAGGATGGACTGTAAAACTGGACTGATGTCCACCTTGCAGGCGGATTGATTTCATCTTTAGCAGGAAAACCGGCCAGGAATTGGAATATTGGGCCAGACAACGGGAGGTTATCGATGAAAAGCGATCGCGCCAACATCATGGCCGTTATCCAGATAATGTTCGGAATCATCATCTTCACCAGCTCGTTCTGGCTATCGGACAGCCAGAAGGGGACGGGCCTGCTTGTTTTTGGCTTTGTCACCGTGCTGCTGGGAGTCGTCACGGGTGTTCTGACCTCTTCGAAGAAGTAGCATAAGCCTGGTGTGAGCCCCTATGCCTTTGTGCCTCTGGCTGTCCGGATTGGACAGGATGAAGACAGTTATCTTGACACTTTCCAAAAACACGTGGGATAATAACGCATACCCGTAGGGGTAAGACCGGGGATTTTAGTAGCTAATTGTAAATCAAAGCTTTATGGGTGTATCGAGAAGTCACCTATTACTGGGCACCGGACTCCAGACAAAATACAGAAACTCGAATCGACTCTCGTGTGGTTCAAGAAGGCAGGGTGATGGTCGCGGTCGCGAAAACAGACACAGAAAAGGTAATCAACAGGCTTCGTCGCATCGAGGGCCAGGTCCGCGGCCTTCAAAGGATGATTTCCGAGGACAAGCGGTGCGAAGACGTATTGACCCAGCTTGCTGCAACAAGAGCCGCCCTCGATCGTGTAGGCGTATATCTGATCAGCAACCGCATGAAAGATTGTCTCAAGCACAGCACCGAGGAAATGGGGCTGGAAGAGGTGGCTGTCGAAGAGGCATTCGAGATCTTCATGAAATACATCCAGCATGTGAAGTAGGCGGACGCGAAGCGGCCCGGATCGTCGCGGGCTGCGTCGAATGTGGCAAAAAATCGAGGTTCTTAAAAAGCTGGCCGCCCAAAAGGGCGGTTTTATGTTTTCCTGGCCGGCCAGGGTCCCGCGCCGGATCTTTCCCAGGGTTACATTTCGGAGGAAGCAGAGCCATTGGCGGCGAACATTTATTTGGGTGCAAACTTAACGAGCGCGGGCTGTGATATCATTTTATCTGCAACGCGCAGGTTTGAAGAAGACGGTTTCCGCTCCGCACCGGGGCTTCAAGGAAATCCAGT
>JBAZWE010000114.1:0-3790 GCA_041660545.1 Thermoleophilia bacterium | reverse complement strand
ACCAGCGCGATACCGGGTGCATCAGGCAGGCCCACCCCGCCCTGTTCGGTTATGGCGATATGCAGCCTGTCGAGACCGATAGCGAAACCGACGGCCGGCTCCGGCCGCCCATAGCGCGCCAGCAGACCGTCGTAGCGGCCGCCGCCGCCGACAGGAAAGCCCAGCTCACCGCTGAGCACCTCGAACACTATGCCGGTGTAGTAATCAAAATCGCTCAGGATACCCAGATCAAAAAGAATACGACCCGCGAAACCGTATCTGCTCACAAGATAATATGTCTTCGCCAGGCGCTTGAGCGCTTCCTCCATCGCCGGACCGCGAACGTAATCCTGAGCCTCGATCAATACTTCAGAACCGCCGCGCAGCCTGGTCACGCCCAGGATCGCCTCGCGGTCATCTTCGGAGATATCAAGACCTGCCACCAGGGACGAGAGTTTCACCAGATCCCTGTTGGCGAGAGCGTCGAAAACAGCCTCGCGGTCATCGCCTATAACAGAGGCGCTCTCGAGGAGGGCGGTAAAGAATGAGGACTCCCCCAGGCCTACCGAAAATTCCTTGAGCCCACAGGCTGTCAGAGCCTGGCAAAGCACGGCCAGCACTTCGGCATCCACAGCTGGTGATTCAAGGCCTATGAGTTCCAGCCCGGCCTGGTAGAACTCCGACTGGCGGCCCCTTTGCGGTGTCGTGGGCCTGTAAGAATTTGCGAAGTAACTGAGTCTGAAGGGCGGCTTTCGGTCAACCATCTTGGTGGATACCAGCCGGGCTATCGGCGTCGTCATCTCCGGACGCATCAGAAGGACCTCGCCTCGTTCATCAAACAGCCGGAACGACCTTTTAAAACGCTTTTCTCCGGCAACATCCATCGCCGACTCCATCTCCAGGGTCGGAGTGATCACTTCCTGATATCCGAAGCTGTCAAAAACCCCGCGTATGCGGGATTCCAGCCATCGCTGCTCGATGGCTTCGGAAGGCAGAACGTCCTTGGTTCCTGAAGGAATAGGCGTAATTTTCATAACAATTGAGTTTATAGGGGCAAGGCAGCGAGTGCAAAGAAAAGCTTAAGCTTACCGGGCACAGCGCCCGACTATATTAATAGGCGGCCACGCTGATTGTCTAAAAGCGGAAGATGGCATAGAACAATAGCGCGGGCCAATGGACTGAAAACAGGGGGCGCGGCCGCCATCTTTTCCATATTTTTTCAGGCAGATTGAAGTATCTGCCTAATCATGGCCCCGGGCCCCGACCCGGGGCCATCTGCATTTTTGCGCGAAAATGCGTATTAAGGACCGCGGAAAGCGGGCATAATAGACAAGGCGGTAAAAAACTCGATGAAGAAGACGATCGATGGGTCGAGGTATAAGTAAAGGCCCGGACAGACCGGGCCTTTGAGAGATGTTAAGCCTTTTTGTAGGCCATCCCTCCGGTATTTTATTTGTCCTTCTTACCCAATAAGATTATACCCACGCCAAGGAAGGGTAAAACAGCGGCAAGCTGATTTTTGGAAATCTCAAAGAAAGCAGAGGAAACGGCCAATATGAGCGACATGGTACACAGCCTGCTTATAGCGCACAGCCAGAAAGTATCAATGGCCGTGCACGCCTTAAAGAGCGCAAGTGAAGCCTGGCAACGCGGCGACCTCGAGGATCTGGAACGCTTCGTCGCCGACCTTTCAAACCTGGAAAAGGAAGCAGACTCGCTGCGGCGCAATGTCGCCAGGGAATTATCGGCCCCGGATATCCCCCACGCGAAGCGGGAGCTTTTCCGGCGCCTGGTCCACGAGACCGACAACGTCGCCGATACAGCCCGGCGTGCGGGCCGTTTCCTGCTCATCATCAAGGACCTGCTATTGCCGCCCGAGATGAAAAGCGACATCGTCAAGATGACTTCCATGTGCCAGGTGGCCATGTCACGACTGGCGGAGGCCATCCATTGTCTGAGCGAACCACCCGAACGGCGCCGCGAACATATTGCGCATATCAGCGAGATGGAAGAAAGCGTTGATGACCTTGAGTTCAAGATACAGCATGAGGCCGCCGGTCTCACGGTCGATACCTGGAGCGCCATCATCCTCTGGAGGCTGGTGATCACGGTGAGCCGTATCGCGGACAACGTCGAGGACGCCGCCGACGAACTCCTCGCGTATGAAGGGGAACTTTAAAGCCGGAAAGAGCAGACCCTTCGCTGCGCTCAGGGTGACAACAGCAACGGGCGCTTTAAAACCGGTCAGCGTAGACCCTTCGCTGCGCTCAGGGTGACGAGCTCAAACCTTCCTCCCACTTTGCGACCTGTGCCCTCGCGGTACCGAGGTACGGAAGCGAAATACCCACCGCGTCAAAGCCCATTTTAACGAGCCTCTCCAACAGCTCCGGAATCTGGGCGATATCACCCGCCGCGGCCACGAAAGTCCTGCCTCTGCCGCGATCGGCGATCTCTTCCAGCAGTTGGAGCACGGCCGGGTGCATGGGGTCGAATAATGAAGCAACACGTTCACTCTCGCGGTCAACACCCAGACAGCACATCGTCAGGTCGTTGACGCCGACGCTGAGAAAGTCTGCCTGTGCCTCGATTATCCTGTCTATAGTCAGTGCCGCGGCTGGAGTTTCGATGGAGGCGCCAAAAGCGACATTTTCGTGGGGCCTTAAGCCCACCTCGAAGGCGACCTGCCGGGCACGCTCGTACTCTTCGACACTGCGCACGAAAGGCACCTTGATGCCGAGGTTGTCGCATCCGGATTCAATCGCCCGCCGCACAGCCTCGTACTCGGCGCGCAGCAGTACCTGATTCTGCAACTCCCTGCCGATACCGCGCCATCCCAGCAGCGGATTACGCTCCAGAGGCTCATCCTCTCCCCCTCGCAACCGCCTGAATTCGTCAGTCGGTGCGTCCAGCGTCTTGTACCAGACCTGCTTCCCCTTGAATGCCGTCGCTACAACCTGCAGCGCTTCGAAAACGGATACGGTCAGCGACTCACCCTTCCCGTCCCTTAGCAGTCTGCCCGGGTGGACGCCGCCCTGGAGCAGGAGATAATCATTTCGGAACGATATGACCCCATCGGCTATGCCCGCCGCTTTCTCGGCCGATTCGGGAACATTGATAGTGGTCATTAAAAGTGTTTTTGTTTCGACCAGGCGCTCGGGGCCATACTCGCGCTCCTTGACGCGTGGCCCGATGCCATCCAGCACAAGCCCCCGCCAGCCGTCGACGGTAACTACATCACCGTCGTGCAGTACGGCCTGGCCGTAGCGGGTGCCAACGACACAGGGAACCTGAAACTCGCGCAGGATATTCGCCCCGTGGCTCGTGGCGCCGCCCTCGTCGGCGACGACCGCGACGGCGTCCTTGAAACGCGGAGCCAGGTCCTGGGTCAGACGTCGCAACAGTACCACTTTCCCCTTGACCAGTTTCGTGATGCCTTCACGGTCCGGCTCGATGTTTATGACCTCGCCCCAGCCGATACGGGGACTCACGCCGATGCCACGCACCATGACGATCTCCGGCTGCGTGTATTTGATCTGTCTCAGCGACAGCTTGTCGAGACCGGTGACCGGCCTCGTCTGCAGCAATACAAGCCCGCCGGGACCGCTACACCACTCGATGTCCTGTGGCGCGCTTAAGCCCTTTTCAGCCTTGATGCCGTATGTAACCAGTGCCCGCACATCCTCGTCGGACAGTTTGCTCTCTTCGCGGTTTTCCGGCCTGACAGCGCGGCGCTCGCCATCGGCGCCGTAATAATATTCCTGCGGGCGGTTGTCGCGGTGGATTATCTTTAGTGTCTTCTTGTTTATCCGGT
>JBAZWE010000113.1:2358-3795 GCA_041660545.1 Thermoleophilia bacterium | reverse complement strand
CGGCGGCCAGCAGTACGATTATCAGCACGCTGCGGAACTGATCGAGAAGTAGTTTCAAGCGGCTTATGCGGGGCGGGGAGGGAAGCTGGTTGGGACCGAAGCGCGCCAGTTTGCCGGCAGCCTCGCCACGGCTTAATCCCTTGGCAAGGCTGGAGCCAAGAAGTGTCAGGATGTCTTCAGAAGAGAGACTATGCGGGGCTTCAGTGGCCTGGCTTGGTTCCATTGCCACAGATTATACCCCGGGCGCCCCGGATTAACTCGTCTGTTTGGCCTCTCCGGTCGCCGGTTCGAGATCGAGGTCTTTTTCTTCCTGGATCTCGTCCAGCCTGTCGTTGAACGCGGCCGCGATGTATTCGACCTGTTCGAAGAGAAAGCGATGTACATCTATCGCGGCTGGAATCAGCGAGATCTGGCGTTCGACGTCTTCCAGCAGACCCTGGAGCTGCTTGCAGCTATCGGCCAGTTCGCTTCCGCCCAGAAGTGATATGGGTTTGTCACAATAAGGGCAGGTTGCCGTGATTTCGTCCGCGATTGCGGATCCATCGACCCAGATATAAGTTAAACATTCAGGACAGATCGCCCAAAAGACGACTGGTCGCCGTCCCCCCTTGACGCTGCGTGTCATTTCGCACCCCCGCGAAGTGGCTTTTGCAAGATTCAGTGTATCACCTGCAACCGGGGAAAGAAATACGTGTTTTATGATAAACAAGGCTTTTTTGCCCTGTTTCAGGGATTGAGCGCAGTTGACTGTATATCTATGTATAGGCGATCACGCTTCCGGGTCGACCACCGGAGCCATTTCTGATATTTTATTCAGGGTTCTGCAAGCGCCTCCACCAAGATTCAACGAAAGCCGGGATCAAACATGCACGGAAAAAAGAAATTTTCTGAAACGTCGTTCTTATTGCTCGCCGTCACGCTTATGGTCCTGTCGCTGGCCCTGGTCTCCTGTGGGGATGAATCAAAGGAGCCCGAAAGCACAGGGACCGACTCCAGCCTCGTTTCCCAGATTAGTAATACCGGTGAGGTGACGGTCACCGTTACCCCACGGAATCTGACCGCGGATGCATCGACCTGGAGCTTCAATGTGACGATGGATGCCCGGAACGGCGACCTTGGCGAAGACATGATGCAGGCCGCTGTTATCACCGGCGCGGATGGTTCGGAAGCGGGGCCGGCAACCTGGGAGGGAGACGGCCCGGGAGGCCTTCATCGAGAGGGTATGCTTAAATTCGACCCACAGAAACCGATGCCAAAAAGCGTTACGCTGAAGATCCGCGGCGTCGGCGGCGTCGGCGAGAGAAGCTTCTCCTGGATGCTGGGTCAGTAGCGGGAGCCCAGCAGTTTTGCCGGAAATGATAACTCATTCTTTCAGCAGAAAATCCGTGGCACTCGTCGCGGCCCTTTCTTGTATCTTCCTTTTCGTCATAATGCTTT
>JBAZWE010000113.1:2017-2348 GCA_041660545.1 Thermoleophilia bacterium | reverse complement strand
CGGCTGTGGCGGGCTTAACCTGGAAACGACAACGGAAAAAAGGATAATAACCGCGGTCCCGCCGGAAATGCAGTCGGACGCCAACAGCAACCATCCCGCGATCTCCGCAGATGGCCACAAGGTAGCCTTTATGTCAGATGCCACCAACCTGGTGATAAGTCCCACAAACGGCGCCCATAATATCTTCGTGAAAGACACTACTACAGGCGTAACCATCCGTGTATCATCCGACTCGAACCAGGCAGCCAGCAACAAGGACAGCGACTACCCCGCGATCTCCGCCGACGGCCGCTTCGTGGCCTTCGAGTCGATAGCCTCGAATCTGGTGACG
>JBAZWE010000113.1:0-2007 GCA_041660545.1 Thermoleophilia bacterium | reverse complement strand
CCAGTGGCACCAGCATCAACTGCCCGGATGTTTTTTTGAAGGATACCCAGACGGGTGAGACCAAAAGGATATCCACCGACGCCGCCGGCGCTCAGGGAGATCGTGAGAGCAGGCATCCTTCCATCTCCGCCGACGGACGTTTTATAGCATTTAATTCAGGCGCCTCGAATATCGTTCCCGGAGACACTAACGGCGTTGCCGATATTTTCGTCAAGGACACACGGACCGGCGCTGTAGCGCAAGCGTCGAGCAGCGCCGGGGGCGAGCGGGGCGACAATAACAGCGACTTTCCCGCCATCTCCGCCGACGGACGCTTTGTCGCATTTATGTCTGATGCCACAAACCTGGTCGCGGATGACACGAACGGCAAGATGGATGTCTTTATCAAGGACATGCAGACCGGGACGATTGCGAGAGTCTCCGCCGACGCGTCCGGGGTGCAGGGGGATGATACGAGCGGCTATGGCTCACTGGCCATCTCCGCCGCCGGCCGCTTCGTTGCTTTTGATTCAGGCGCGACCAATCTCGTTCCCGGAGACGAAAACGGCAAACGTGACATCTTTCTGAAGGACACCCGGACCGGTGCGGTTTCTCTGGTTTCCGCCGATGCCGCCGGCGTACAGGGGGTTGAGGACAGTTATAAATCAGTATCGTTGTCAGCCGACGGCCGGCTGGTTTCTTTCAGCTCCGACGCTCCGAACCTGGTCCCGGGCGACACCAATACCACTTCCGGCAAGACGGATATTTTCGTCAAGGATATCCAGACCGGCGTCATCACCAGGGTATCGACGAGCACGGCGGCAGTGGAGGCCAATGGCAAAAGCGAATTTGCGGTCATCAGTGCCGACGGGCTTTTTGTGGCCTTCGTCTCCGAGGCCGGCAACCTGATCCCTGATGATACGAACAGGAAAGCGGACATCTTTCTAAAGAACTTAAAGAGCGGAGAGACCAGCCGGATCTCCTCGAGTACTTCGGATACAATGGATGAAGCCAAAACAAGTACCGTTAATAAGGACACCTCACCCTAGCTGAAAAGGTGAGGCGTCCTTATTATTATTATTATCCTGTTACCTCGTGCCTGCTTTCACGATCCTAGGAAGTCATCTCCTTGGCGGCGCCGCGCGACAACCAGCCCAGCATCATCAACGCCCAGCCGTCAAACAGCAGATAGATGCCGACCAATAATCCGATCACCCAGGCGGACGCCTCCGGCCATTGGGCCAGAATTACCACACCCAGGCCCAATGAGATAAGACCGTTAAACAGCATCCAGCCCCAGTGCGGAACCGCGCGCGCGCGAGCAAGAGAGATCACTATGTTAAATATGCCCTGGGCTACGAAGAACAGGGCCAGGAAAAGCGTAAGCGTCACAACTCCGGAAATCGGTTCCGCCAGTATCATGAAGCCCACGACCAGATAGATCAGCGCGCTGACTATTTCCATGGCCAGGCTCGATCCTCTGGTGGAAAAAGCGTAGACCGCGTGTATCACGCCGCCTATCACGAGCATGCTTCCGATAAACAAAGTGCTTGCGACCGATGAAGCCACCGGATAAATAATCGCGATCGCGCCCAGTAGAACCAGGGCGACCCCGATGCCCATCAACCACTTCCAGCCTACCTTCAAGGCGCTGGCAAGATCAGTCTGCGGACCCATATGTATCCCTGGATGAGTGCTCATGACGCCCTCCCTCTTGGGTTAATAGACCTGCTTATTCTCTAAGTACCCGGATTCGAGGATTTAAGCACTATTCCAGTATGTCAGATCAGGTCAGACCACCGATCTTGCTCACCACAAAAGCCAGCAAAAAACCCACTGCCGTGATCAGGCCCGCGAATTCATGATCTTCGTGGAACGCCACCGGGATCATTGTATCGGCGATCATCGCCAGGATGGCGCCGGCGGCGACCGCCAGTGAGACTGCGTTGACATCGGGGGAAAAATGGCTGAAGACCGCGTAACCGGAAAGGGCGGCAATGCTGGAGATGACGGCGATGCCGGTCCAAA
>JBAZWE010000112.1:0-3872 GCA_041660545.1 Thermoleophilia bacterium | reverse complement strand
TGGCCACTATCAGCAGGCCCGAGGTGTCCTTGTCGAGGCGGTGCACGATGCCCGGCCGATGCGGATGCTCGCCGCCGGCGATCTGGCGGCCGAGCAGACCGTTGACCAGCGTGCCGTGATCGTGGCGCTTCGCGGGATGGGTAACAACTCCTGCTGGTTTATCAACAACCAGCAGATACTCGTCTTCATAGGGAACCGACAGCTCCATCTCCTCGGGGCTTAGATCGAACTCCGCGATCGTGGGTATCCGCGCCTCGATCTCCTCTCCCTCGCTCACCTTGTGGTTCTTGCCCCGGGGCTCGCCGTTCACCGTCACCTGACCGGCGGCGATGAGTTTCTGTGCCACCGCGCGCGAACCTATCTCCGGCACCGATGAGAGCATCTTGTCGAGCCGCAGACCGTCCTCGTCGGCGTCGGCGGTGACAGTAACCTGATGTTCGCTAGTGTCAGTCATTGGCTGGTGATCCGGGTAAGCTTTCCTGGGCATGTTAGAAAATTATTCTGCTCTCTGATCTGCTTTGCCGCAAATCAATAATTCCGCGAACTAGACGGAGGCGGAAACGCCCCGGCCGTCGCCTTCCTTTTCCTCTTCCTTTTTTTCCGGCTCGAGCATGAACACCCGCATCAGCAGCGCCACGCCGGTGACGATGAAGACATCGGCCAGGTTGAAGGCGGGCCAGTGGGGCAGACGCAGAAAATCGGTGACATGTCCGGACGCAAAACGGTCGATCAGGTTGCCGACGCTGCCGCCCACGAGGAAAGCCAGCGGCAGAAGGAAGCGGGAATCGTGCATGATCGCAAGGCCCGTGACGACCAGCAGAAGCACTATCGCCGAGCTGGTGAAGATGATCAGCCCGGAATGCCCCTGGAGCATGCCGAAAGCGATACCGCTGTTCTTGACATTCTCCAGGCTCAGGAAAGGCAACAGGTCGATGCTTTCATGGGTATCGATCCATCTGCGCACCAGATACTTCGACAGCTGGTCGGCCGAAAGCAGGAACAGGATCAGGAGCAACAGTCTGACTGGCGCCTTCCTCAAAACGGCTATTGTCTCTTTTCCTTGCACAAGTGTTTATTCCTCGCGAAGAGCGTATTTTAACCTGTCTTGTGCCTGGGAAAGAGTCACCCCGGCCAGGAGCACGGTCTTTTCTCGTGATTTTTCGCCACGGACGAGCACAACCTGGCGCTTTTTCAGGTCCAGTTCCCGCGCCAGCAGCTTAAGCAGCTCCCTGTTGGCCTTTCCCTCGACCGGGGGCGCCTGGAGGCGGACCCTGAGAAGTCCGCCGGCCTCTCCCGTTATCTTTGATTTTTTTGCCCCCGGGATTACGCGGACGGACAGCAGCGTGCCATCCGCGGACCGGGAGAGCACCTTACCAGTTGAATTTGTGATCGTCTCTGTCGTTGTCCAGATCGGCGAACGGGTCCTCTTTTTCCCCCGCGGACCTGGCCGCTTCATTCAATGGGGGAATACCCGCCGGCCGGCTCTCATCCTTGTCGGTAGCCTTGGCGCTTTCCTCGCTGCCGGTAACCGCGGCAACCCGCTCCGGGGCTATTTCTTCTTTCAGCAGCTCGCTGGATACCGCATCGTCGATGCCGCCGACCATTGTTTCGTCTGTTATCGCCTCAGGGGCTGGCTCGAAAATGGGGCCCATATCTTCATCCTCGATGGAACCGACATCATCCTGGTCGAGAATGTTCGAATAGGTCTCGATGATGGAACGCAACTGGTAGCGCAGGTCCTCATTCTTCTGCTTGAGCGCCGACACCGAACGCTGTATCTTCTGCCGCTCGGCGTAGGAATCGTTGATGATGCTGCGGGACTTAAGCTCTGCGTCGCGCAGGATCAGATCGGCTTCCTTCTTGGCGTTCTGTTTCATCTCGTCGGCCTGCTGTTGCGCCGACAGCAGGGTCTTCTTGAGAGTGTCCTCGATGTTCCTGTACTGCTCGTTCTTCTCCTCGAGCGTCTCGAGCTTCTCACGGTGATCGATGTTCTCGTTGAACACGCGTTCGAACTCATCGGCTATGTCGTCGAGGAACTCATCGACCTCCAGGTCCTTGTACCCACGCATCGACCGCGCGAACTCCTTATGCCTGATGTCCAGTGGTGTAAGTCTCATTCCCTTCCTCCCTGTTTAAGGACTTTACAGTGCTCCTACAACCAGACTCTGGATCACTCCGAGCAGCAGCAGCGCTATGATAGGGCTGAAATCCATGCCCCCCGCCGGCGGAATGAACCGTCGAAACAGTCCAAGATACGGTTCCGTCACATCAATAATAAACTTGTAGATCATCAACAACGTCCGTTGTGATGGAATCCCGACCCAGCTGAATATGATCCTGATGAATATGAGTATGTAGTAAGTATAAAAAAGCGCGCCGATAAAACTCTTCAAAAAAGCATTGCTCATGTTTAACCTAACTCGTTTGCACGTTCTAGCGCTACCTGGACCGCGTCGATTATCGCCGACCTGGCGCCGTCTCTTTCCAGCTGTGCGATACCGGCGACGGTGGTTCCCGCCGGCGATGAAACCTTGTGCCTGAGTTCGATGGGCGTGAGCCCTGAATCCATAAGCAGCTTCGCCGTGCCGTTGACCATCGAGTATGTCAGCTCCCTTGCCATCGACGAAGAGAGCCCCGCCATCACACCGGCGTCGATAAAGGCGTCAACGATAAGCGCCATGAATCCCGGGCCGCTGCCGCCGATGGCCGTTGCCGCGGCAAAAAGCTTCTCCGGCATCGGCACCACGCGCCCAAGCGGGTTGAAAAGTTCGTACACCTTCTCTTCGGTCTCCGGGTCGACGTTGTTGCCCGAAGCGAACGCAATCGTTCCGGCGCAGACTTCTACCGCCACATTGGGCATCAGCCTGAATACGGCGACCTCGACGGGAAAGAGCATCTCCAGGGATATGATAGTCCGTCCGGCCGCCACGGAAACCAGTATCTTGCCGCGACCGAATTGCTGAAGGCTGTCTTTGAGCGCACCTTCGATGTCGTCCGGCTTCACTGCCAGCAACACAAGGTCGGATTTTTCAACAAGCTCCTCGTTGGTTGCCGCCACGGCGACGCCGGTGACGCTGGCCAGTTTTTCGGCCATGGCCGGAAAAGCGTCGGTCACCGTGATTCGCGAGACCATCTCCGGGTCAGCGCGCAGCCAGCCTTTGATAAAAGCCGCGCCCATACTGCCGGATCCGATCAGACCGATGCGTTGGATGCTCATGACTGGTTAAAGAAACCTTTCTCCAGCAGTCGAGCCCGCTCTTCGGCGGAAACGTCAACGTTGCGGGGCGTCAGCAGGAACACCTTGTCGGCTACCCGCTGCATGCCACCGTCGAACGCATAAGTCAGGCCACTGGAAAAATCGATGAGCCTCTTGGCAAGCTCCTTGTCCGCGTTCTGCAGATTAAGGATTACCGGAATGTCGTTTTTGAACTTGTCCGCCACCTGCTGAGCATCGTTGAAGTTCTTGGGCAGCACCAGGTGCACGCTCACGTTGACTGGAGACGTGGCAGCCCGCAGCGGCCTGACCCGCGATACCTTGCGGGTTCCGGCATTGTCGTCCGGATAGATGTCATCGTAGTCAACTTTGCGTTTGCGCTCACGCCTGCTGAGCTTGCGGACGTTGGGACGCTCCTTGTAGGACTCCTCCAGCTCGCGGTGCGCCGCCAGATGCTCTTCCTCTTCGTCATAGTCGACGTTCTCATCGAGCCTGTCTTCGACCAGGCCGAAATATACCAGTGTCTTCTGCTACATGTTACTGATGTAAACCACCTCCAGTGTTAATCGAGATCAGATTCATTCTTTCTACCAATAGTCCGCTATCCCTGCAGCGAAACCATTCCTTGGCTCATATAAATCCTTATTCCGGCCGCCGT
>JBAZWE010000111.1:0-4335 GCA_041660545.1 Thermoleophilia bacterium | reverse complement strand
TCCCATGAAGAGGATATACAGCCTGAGCGTATCCGCACCGTAGCGCTCGACGTGCTCGTCGGGATTGATCACGTTGCCCTTGGACTTGCTCATCTTGGCGCCCTGGTAGTGGATCATGCCCTGTGTAAAGAGGTTGTTGAACGGCTCCCTGAAATCGACCATGTCCAGGTCGTAAAGGACCTTGGTGAAAAATCGGGCGTACATCAGATGAAGGATGGCGTGCTCGACACCGCCGATGTACTGGTCCACGGGCATCCAGTAACTCACGACCTCGGAATTGAACGGTTCGCGGTCATCCTGCGGATCGGTGTAGCGTAGAAAATACCAGGATGAGTCCACGAAGGTGTCCATGGTGTCGGTCTCACGCGTGGCCGCGGAACCACACCGCGGACAGACAGTATTGACAAATTCCTTGTTTGTAGCAATAGGTGACTTGCCTTTGGGCGCATAGTCCTCAACATCGGGCAGCAGCACCGGCAGATCTTCTACGGGGACGGGTACCGTCCCGCATTTTTCACAATAGATGATCGGGATCGGCGCGCCCCAGTAACGCTGGCGACTGACCAGCCAGTCCCTCAGGCGGTAACTGATGGCGGCTTTACCCCTGCCTTCAGATTCAAGCCAGGCGGTGATGGTCTTGCCAGCCTCACGGTTATCGGTGCCGTCAAAGCTCTCCGAATTCACAAGGGCGCCTTCCTCCTCGAAGGCCTGCATAAGAGCGGCGCCGTCATCCGCGCCAGTATCTTTTCCGGAAATCACGACACGTACATCGATGCCGAACTTGCGCGCGAACTCGAAGTCGCGCTGGTCGTGGGCCGGTACTGCCATGATGGCGCCGGTGCCGTATTCCATGAGCACATAATCGCTCACATAGATGGGTATCTTCTCCCCGTTGACGGGGTTGGTCGCGTAACGGCCCGTGAACTCGCCTGTCTTCTCGCGTTCGGTCATGGCGCGATCGATGAGCGGCTTTAAACGCGACTGGCTCACGTACGCGGACACGGCCTGCGCCTCGGGAAGCCCCTCCGTGATGCGATCGACCAGCTCATGCTCCGGTGCAAGCAGGAAGAAAGTCGCGCCGTAAAGAGTGTCGGGGCGAGTCGTGAAGACGGGGATATCCAGGTCGAGCTCCTCGACGCGGAAGATGACTTCGGCGCCCTCACTGCGCCCTATCCAGTTGCGCTGCATGGTGATTACCCGCTCAGGCCAGGACTCGAGAAGCTTGAAATCCTCAAGTAACTGCTCGGCGTAGTCGGTTATCTTGAAGAACCACTGGGCCAGACTCGTCTGCTCGACGGTCGTGCCGCAACGCTCGCAGCCACCCTGGACAACCTGCTCATTTGCGAGCACCGTCGCGCAGGACGGGCACCAGTTCACCGGGGCTTCTTTTTTGTATGCCAGCCCCCGTTCAAAGAATTTTAGGAAGAAGTACTGCGTCCACTTGTAATATTCGGGGTCGCAGGTGGCCAACTCGCGGCTCCAGTCGATCGAGACCCCCAGGCGACGAAGCTGCCGGCTGATGTTGCCCGTATTCTGTCTGGTGAGCTCGGCCGGATGGATGCCGGTCTTGATGGCCACATTCTCGGTGTTCAGGCCAAAGGCGTCGTAACCCATGGGATGAAAGACCGTGTATCCATTGCGCGAACGAAAACGGGCGATGACGTCGCCCATGGTGTAATTCTTGACATGGCCCATATGGAGTGTGCCTGAAGGATAGGGCAACATCTCAAGGACGTAACTTTTTTTCGAGCGGTCGGCAAGCTCCGGCTCATGGGGATTGGGAACCTCAAAAGAACGCTCCTCATCCCAAACGCGTTGCCATTTGGCTTCTATGTCCAGTGGTTTGTACTTGTCCATGACCAGCGACATTATAACAGCAGATGGCTTTTTTGCAGGAGGGACCCCAACTTTGGCGAAGCTCACACAAGAGCTAAAGCGGTTGAGTTGTACGGTGCCCCATTGTTGTAACACCTACGGGAGGTTTCATGAGAGCTGGTCTGGCGCGACTGCTCGCCTTTATCGCGATCGTCGAAGGCGTTATATCGGTTCCGGTCAAATGGTCAGGCGGGTCATTTCTTGGAGTCTGGGGGTCCGGATATCTCAAGGCCGGTATGGCAACCCTGCTCCTGGCGATCTTTTTCCTGCTTGACGACTTGAGGGACCAGTACAGCAGAGAGCATGCATGAGCGCATAACGGCCGGCTCCGAAGGAGCCGGCCGTTTCTTTTCTGACGTCAAATAAGACGTTTTTATACTGTTTTAAGGACTCAGCTGCAGCCCCACTCTCCCTTTCTTCCCTGTGCCCACATCCAGGCGGCCGCCTCGACCTGGGCATGACCGTCATAAATGCTCTGCGAACCCCAGGGTGTGTTGGCCCAGGTTCCCGGATCGAACTGGAAGAGGCCCTTGTTTACGCCATTGTCAGCGTTGGGGTCGCCCTTGCTCTCGCAGGACATCACGCGATATAACGCCGACGGGTCCTGTCCATATTTGCCGGCCGCGGCAACCAGGTCCGGTCCCCACTGGCCGTAACTTTCCATTGCTTCCCTGCTTTTGCGCTCCTGCTCTCTCTGCTGCTGGAGCTGCTGGACCTGAGCGATATAAACCGCTTTTTCCTTATCCAGCTTGCTTTGCTGTATCGACGCATCCAGCTTGCTGACGCTTTCTCGCGCCGGTGCAAAGAGCAGCCGGCTGTCATATGCCGGCTTTGTTTGTGCCGCCTGAGCTGCGTAAGTGACAAAACCTACGACCAGCAATCCAATCGCGACAACCATGATGACATAACGCATGCATCCCTTCCGGCCTTCTGGGGCCTTAATGTTGCTTCCATAACAGACAGGCGGTCGGCAATGGGCATCTGTCGCCTGCCTTCAAACAAGGCTTCTTCACCTCCCGGCTCGCTGGACGGTCTTCGCATAAAAGCCCGCCACCAAAGCTTTTTGCTCCGGTGCGGGCACACAATTCGCGGATATCGGTGACATCCATCCGTACCTTTAGCCGCTATCAGCCGTCCTCGAGCCGGCATGTATTTTTCCTGCCGGTATAAACAGCGCTCCCAATAGGCGCCAAACCAACTATTTACAGCTCAATGATCGATTTCCAGCCAGTTGTTCCTGTTGCAAGGCAGCGCACTCTAACGGTCTGCAGGCATAAGCCAGCACAAATCAGAAGGAGACGAGCGGAACGGGAATCAGGAGAAATCAGGAAGGCTGCCAGCATAAAGACACAACCGGCATAATCATTAAGTTGTTTTGGTAACTTGAGTATTGTAAGTGATATGGTATTAATACTCAAGCTGATATGTGATTATTGATACAATCACAATGAAGGCCAGGAGCGCGAAACGGTCGATCACCAGGTGTTAGAGGATCCGCACTATACGCATAGAGACCGAGAGTCAGTCAAGATCCACAACCATTATCACGCGGTAACAATTCCCGTAATTGAAGCGGGACAGCAAACCCGCCATCGGCATCAACCCCAGCACGGTGAAATTGTAGAAGAACTTGTTGCGGCTGATCCAGCCCTTCATGAGGAAGGTGCGCAGACGTAGATTGGCGTTCTTGTAAATCGTGATGCGGCCGCTCCTGCCAAGACGCCTCAGCAATTTGTTTATCATCATCTGGACGTCTTCCGAACCCGGCAGCCCGTTTTCCAGGTGATCGCGGAAAAAGGGGTAATCCTCACCCCTCACTCTGCTGTAGCGCTCGTCCAGAATACGGTCCTGGGCCTCTGCTCCGGCACCGCTGGGTACGGCGATGACCACCATCCCCGATGCCGTCCTCAGCATCTCGGACAGTACCGATTCCCTGCTGTCCGGCGGGATGTGCTCGAGTGAGTCCACCGATATGACCGCGTCAAAACTGTGATCCTCAAAGGGCAGGCGGGCCGCCGTACCCACGACCTGATCCATCGCCGGATTCTCCCGCTCGAATGACCGGTCCAGGCCGGTAAGCTCAAAGTCATGCGAGTAGGGAGTGATTCCAAGATCGCCAGACCCCACCTCCAGCACCTTTCTTACTCCCGCTCCCCTCAGTATCCGCACGAGCGGAAGGTACCTGAGCGCCACCTCGGTGGACTGCTCCGGGTATTTTTCCATCAGTATGTCAATGATCTTTCCGGGTAGGGACATTTCGCGACCGGTCAAGAGGGATACTGTCGGCTTTCATATTATATTACTCGCGCCTTATCGCATAAATCCTCTTACGAATTATGATGATTCGCGGACGCAGTTAACAACGCTGGCGCAAATGGTAAAATTGGAGACTGTTTTACCGCCAGGGCCCATGTCTGCCGCGTGCAGGCAAAGTAAAAAAAATTCAGGGGGATAGCCATT
>JBAZWE010000110.1:0-4504 GCA_041660545.1 Thermoleophilia bacterium | reverse complement strand
TGAGCAGCAGCTCTTTCGCCTGGGCGCTCGTGAGTTCCGAAACACGCTCGAGCTGACGACGCTGTTCCTCCAGCGACTGACTCAGCTCTTCTGCGATCTTTTTGCTGTTTGCTTCGCGATCCTGCAGCGACTGCTCCCGGCGCTGGACATCCTTGTCGCGCTCGGAAAGGTTCTTCTCCTTGTCATCCAGGCGTTGTTCACCCTTGAGCACTTCCGCACGCCTGATCTTCAGCTCATCTTCTGCTACCTCGCGAAGCTTTTGCACTTCTTCGCGCGCTTCTACCTGCGCGGTGCGGCGCATGGTCTCGATCTCCTTGACCGCATCCGCACGCATCTTCTCCGCTTCACTTTCAGCTGAACTGATCTGCGCTTCCGCAATCTTTTTACGAGCGTAAAAACCGATTATGAAAAAAACAACCGCCGACACCACTGCCGCCAGAACGGCTAACAATATCTCCATACCTGCTCCAATCTCCATTTAGCGGTACCACGACCGGGAAACCGGCCGAATACCCGCAATCCGTTAACTTTCTCTCTACATAAAAACGCAAAAAGCCGAGCATCTGCTCGGCACATTGGCACCCTTGCAAGGCACGTCTCGTATCACTGATTTTTCCAGCGAACTGACGCCGGGATATGTTTTTTAGTGAATCCCTGTTTCTGTTTCACTAAGCCCGATGGCTGATTCTTTTTTTGCCAATGCCTTGAAGAACAATGAAATCGAATTAACTATCGATCTATCGATGTGTGAGCAGATATTTACAACGACCTAATTCTAGCTCCCGGCAGACAGAGATGTCAATTAAGACGGCTGTCTGCGGGCGGTTTGCCTGCCATCCGCTTCACGACACATAAAAGAGACGCACATTAAGTGCGCCTCTCTATTGGTTGCCATTTTTTGATTCCACGGCATATCCTGCACCGATTTTAGATAAATCTATACTTTTGCAGCTTTTTCTTCGCTTTCCACGGTCATCTCTTCTATGTTCTGCGCAATCGTCACACCCGCGGCATGGAGGATCTCGGCCAGAATCTTCTTCGAAAGTTCCGGGTTTTCTTTAAGGAATGCCTTGGAGTTATTGCGTCCCTGCCCCAGACGCTCATCGCCATAGGAGAAATAAGCCCCGCTTTTGTCGACAATTCCATGAGCAACACCCATATCGAGAATATTCCCTTCCTGGGAGATGCCCTCGCCATACATGATGTCGAACTCAGCCTGACGGAATGGCGGCGCCATCTTGTTCTTGACTACTTTTGCACGTACCCGGTTGCCGATAGCCTGAGTGCCTTCCTTGAGCGTTTCTATGCGACGCAGGTCCAGCCGTACCGAAGCATAGAATTTGAGCGCTTTACCGCCGGGAGTGACCTCGGGATTGCCGAACATGACGCCTATCTTCTCCCGCAGCTGGTTTGTGAATATGGCGACCGTGCCGGTTTTGTTGAGGGTACCGGCGAGTTTCCGCAGAGCCTGTGACATCAGACGCGCCTGCAGACCCATGTGGGAGTCGCCCATCTCACCCTCGATCTCAGCTTTAGGTGTAAGAGCGGCCACCGAGTCGATTGCGACGATGTCCAGGGCGCCGCTACGGATAAGCATCTCCGCAATCTCGAGTGCCTGCTCGCCGTAATCCGGCTGGGACACCAGCAGATCGTCGACATTTACCCCGATCCTCCGTGCATAGGCTGGATCCATGGCGTGTTCCGCGTCGATGAACGCACAGATACCGCCGCGTTTCTGCGCCTGGGCGATTATGTGATATACCATGGTCGTCTTTCCTGACGCCTCCGGACCGAATATCTCAATAACCCGGCCTCGCGGTACGCCACCGACTCCCAGAGCGATATCAAGCGCCAACGAACCGGTGGGAATAACTCCTACCTGAACCCCCGCACAATCATCCCCCATCCTCATAATGGATCCCTTGCCGAACTGACGTTCGATCTGGCCCACTGCTGCTTCCAACGCTTGGTCTTTCTCCACTTCTGCCTCCAATCAGTTCAGTTGGACCGATTTCAGGGCCACGTGTTCAGCCCCGTTTGCTTTCAGAATGCTATTATACAGGGTGATCCGGACGGCTGTAAATTTTACCGGCTCAGGATGCATTTCAGACAGTTCAAGATGAGACCGCCCCCGGGTCCGGGCAATGGTGACATGAGGGAAAAAAGGTCTCTTTTCCCTTTTGTATAACTCTTTTTCCTCCAACGCTGCCGCCAACTCGTTATAAATAGCCGCGATGCGACCGGCAGGTTCAGCGATCCTTGCAGCAATAACACGTGGGCTCCTGTCACGTGGCAGACCGACGATGCCCGTTGCGGTCGCCTCAATAGCACTCCGGTCATTGACAGCTCCGAGATGTTCAAGTGCGATATCTTTCTCTTTCTCCCCCATCTTACCGAGGAAAACGAGAGTGATATGAAGCTGCCCCGCTGGTGTTATCCTCAGCATCCGTTCGGATGCCAATAGTTCACTCTGCCACAAGACAAGTCCATCGACGGCATTTTCCGGAATGTCAACGGCAAAAAACAGCCGGAATGAAGGTTCCCGCTGCCCACCACGGCCCACATGACGACTACCCCGGCCTTCGGCATAGCGTTCGCCACGACCCTGTCTTCTGGAAGATCTGGCTGGATAATCCCTACTCATATTTAGGCAACCCGAAGCTCACAAGCAGCGCTTCGTCGACCTGCTTCATCACCTCGGGCGGCATATCTGCGATCTTTTCACCGAGCTGTTTTTTGTCCAAAGTCATAATCCGGTTCAGACGCACGGCTGCTTCTTTTGAAAGAAGCCCGTCCGGAACCGGGACGTTTACCGGATAAGGACGTGTACTGAGACTTGAAGTAATGCAGGCTACGATTATCGTTGAACCGAATTCATTGCCTGTATTGTTCTGTACTATCAGAACCGGTCGATTACATTCCTGGGCGGCTCTGATTGATTCAGACAATCTTGCCGAGTAGATTTCCCCCCTCCTGATTTTGCCAGGAGCCATCCCGCTAACTGTTGTATCTCGTGAAATTTGTTTATTGTCCACAGTACCTGGATCTACCATTCCGGCCAACTGCTGCAATTGCCTTTTGACTCAGGATGTGATTCTTCCGCCATCTCAATGTAACCCTCAGCCAGCAGACGCTCCTCCTCGCTGGCAAAATACGAGGATACCGCCTCACAGACAAGGTCGCTGCGGGTTCTTCCTGCCTCCCGTGCCTTTAAATCAAGCTCGGCAAGCAGATTTTGGGGAATTGTTATGGATGTTCTGGCTTTACGTCTCGTCATATTATGTCATACTATTCGTAATAATGATCGTATGATATATCGTGATCACATTCATGTCAAGAAAAATATTCACTACCAGGAGATATCACGTCATGGATGTTCCATATACATTTTAAAGCAAAAAAACAGGGCGGCCTTGCCAGCCGCCCTGCTGATATCAGTTTCGCCAAATGATTCATCTAGTTCTGTGATTCGAGCAGCTCCCTCAGCGTATGAAGCAGGTTTGGCAGCACGTAGGGCTTCTGCAGGAATCTGTAGCCCTTCTCCTGCACGAACCTCCAGTCGGCGATGACGTCCGTGTAGCCACTTACAAGCAATACCGGCAGGCCAGGCTTGTATGAGTGCAGATGCTCCACCAGCTTCACACCATTCTCACCCGGGAGCGCCACATCGCTGAAGATCAGCTCGAATTCTCCCTTTTCCCTGGCAAAGACATCAAAGGCGGTATTAGCGTCGCCTACACTCATGACTACGTATCCGTTCTGCTCGAGCATCCTCTCAGTGAGTTTGCGGACCGCCTCATCGTCCTCGACCAGAAGGATCTTCTCTCCATGACCTCTGAGGTCTTCCGTTTCGCCGGACAATGGTTCCGGTAAGACCTTTTCGCTGGAGAGTGGGAAAAACAGCTTGAAGGTGGATCCTTCTCCCGGCGCGCTGCTTACCTCGACCCAGCCATCATGTTGTATAACAACACCGTATGCTACCGACAGGCCAAGTCCTACGCTATGCCCGAAATTACCGGAAGTAGTAAAGAAGGGTTCAAAAATTCGCTCCCTTGTCTGTTCATCCATACCGACGCCGGTGTCAGCTACGGAAATGCAGCAGAAGTCGCCAGGATAAGAGCCCGGATGGGCATTTGCATAGGCGTGATCGATTTTTACATTCTCGGTTTTCACAAGAAGGCGTCCGCCGTCCGGCATTGCCTCTTTTGCGTTCTTGACCAGATTTATAATGGTCTGCTCGATGTTCTGGCTGTTTCCGTTGACTATCGTTACGGCGTCGATAAGATCTGTGGAGACCGTGACACCCTCACCTGCGATCTGATCTATCCTGCCTACCAGGTCACCTATTATTTTATTGACATCCATCGGAGTCATGTCCATTGGATGGTACTGGCTGAACATAAGCAGCTGGCCCGTCAAATCTGAAGCCTGATCGGCTGCGATGCGTATTTCATCCAGATAGTCCCGTAATACGCTTCCCGCGGGCGTCTCGGCCAGAGCCATT
>JBAZWE010000109.1:0-4553 GCA_041660545.1 Thermoleophilia bacterium | reverse complement strand
GAGTTGATATCAGCCCCGCTGATAATGCCACGGCCGTAAGGTCCGGCAGCCTCATCAGGATCGAGGTCCCGCGTTTCTCTGCTATCAGCAAGGTCTCAGTCACAGTCAATGGAGAGCAGAAGTGGCTCGAATACAACATTGAAGACAGTACTTACAGCCCACCCATCCAGCCTGCATCGGGCAGTTTGGTTACCGTCGATGTGAAGACTACATCTGCGATCGGCATCGTGCGTGAGTTCTCGTCCTCCTTCACCACAGTCGAGCCGCTCTCCGTGATCTCTGCCCGGGCGGGAGACAAGGAGATCAGCCCCGGCAGTCCCATATCACCACAGACACCCATGAGCTTTTCGTTCGACAAACCAGTTGCAGCCGCCTGGATTTCCATTGACGGCGCTGCCTCCATGCCGTTGGCGCTCGGCACTGATGGTTTGTCCGGCAACCTGGAACCAAGCTTCGTCCTTAAACAGGGGGCTGAACATACGCTGGCCGTAATCGCAAGCGGCAAGGACGGTTCCGGTATTGCCGCCGGTGAAAAAAAATCATTCAATGTAATACAACCCCTCACATTCACAACAGACGCCGTTACCCTGTCCGCCACCGATTCATCACAGGTATTTCTTAAATCATCCGTTCCCTTGGATGACCCAGACCTGGTAGGAAAATCAATACAGGTCTCTCATCCCGATAAATGCGAATTCTCCGTACAGCCATCCGGCATCCTCCTCAACTTCCATGACCTGGGAGTCACCGAAGTAACTGTGAGCGTATCCAGCGCTTTTGGAAACGACGGAAGCTATCTCGAACTGCCCGCGGAGTTTCAATTCAAGGGGACCACTGATGCTTTTGCCGCAACGGGCACTGATACCATCAGCGTTTCGACAACCTACGGAAGCACAATACCAAAAAAGAGCAACCTTGACTCTGTCGCCAGCGCCAACGTAACTGAAAGCGACATCCCGCCACCTCCTCCTGGATGGCCCCCTTGCTGCCCCTGGCCTCCCCGTTAGACAAACCGGACGTTTTTGTACATATCTTAAACCAGGTATGTGCCCACGTGTTTAACTAGCTTCATATTTCCGACCTCCTCCCTTTCAGCCGCGATTTTATGCTATTTCTGGCGGCATTTAAGGAACATTTAGCGTTTGCCGATAGAGCTATCGAAGGTTGGGCGGGAGGAGCAGACTTCTTTGTGGTTCTCCATTTCCCGCCGGGAAATTCTTTTAGGGTAAAGACTAAAAAAGTCTTGATGGGACGATGAAAACTAACAAATTTGCTTGGTGTATAAGGAACAAGAAAACAGGAAGAGTGACTTCTTCGTCCAGCGGATTATCCTGGCGCAAGGCCAGGTATTCGATCTGGTTTGCTTTGACGAAGATGAATCTGTCGAAAGCGTGATCGAGGAAATCATGACAGAGTTACAACGAAAAAAGACTGAGCTTCAGACTTGCCCTCTCTGCAAGTCGAGCCTTGTATATCCGGTAGAGAGATACCAGCTGAACGACCTGGAATGGAAGGTCCTGATGCTGTGTCCCAACTGCCTGTGCAAGCGGGAGCTGGTCGTCGATCGCGAGACGGTCCGGGAACTGCTGAAAAACGCCCGCGTTGGTCGTGAGTCCATCATGAAAGAGCTGGACAATATGCAGAAGAAGAACATGGAAGAGGAAGCCGATAAGTTTATTACCGCGCTGAACAAGGATCACATCCTGCCAATTGATTTTTAGGGCGCGATTGGCCGCACCCGTGCGGCCCCAGCGAAAGCAGAGCCTTAAATTCGGGGAGGCCCCAATTGGTTGAAAAGAGACACAATCACTGCAATGCATGGACATACAAGCTTACCCGCATCGACCTCACCCGGAAAGATGACTATATGGCCCGCGCCTGCTACCTGTGCCGCCTGTATAGAAGCTGCTGGGATCACCCTAACCGGGGTACAGCAGCTGATGACGGCTCCGGGTACGGAGGCGGTAGGCCTTAACATGCAAAGCAGGAAAGATGTCGCGATATGGATGTGTTCACTCGAGAAAAAGAAATGCCCATGTATGCCGTCAGGAGTCTCCGGCAAGCCCGCGTACTTCGTTGCAAAACCGAAGAGAGGAATAAAAAAGAAGCACGCCGGGGATAGTGTTTAAGCACACGCTTTAGAAGAATAGCTCCCCGCCGCTGCTAAAAAAACCGGACCCATGAGGGTCCGGTTTTGATTTTCCATGATATGGCAGTGCCTTTTACCGCGACGCGTTTTTCGCGATCTCCTTGAGGAACTGATCGTTGGTCTTGGTATCGCGCAGTTTGGAAATCAATAACTCGATTGCAGCGCCGGAGTCCAGCGCATGCAGAACATTCCTTACCTTCCAGACCTGGATCGCCTCCTGGTCTTCCATCAGCAGCTCCTCCTTACGGGTACCGGAGCGTTCGATGTCGATTGCCGGAAAGACACGTTTATCAGCCAGCTTGCGGTCGAGATGCAACTCCATGTTGCCGGTGCCCTTGAACTCCTCGAATATGACCTCGTCCATACGGCTGCCGGTGTCTACCAGAGCAGTCGCAAGAATAGTCAGCGACCCGCCCTCTTCAACGTTTCTCGCGGCGCCAAAGAACTTCTTCGGTGGAAACAGGGCGGTTGAATCGACACCGCCTGAAAGAATGCGACCACTGGCGGGAGCCGTGAGGTTATAAGCTCTTGCCAGCCTTGTGATGCTGTCTAAAAGCACGACTACATCGCGCCCGGATTCGACGAGGCGCTTGACGCGATCGAGCACCAGCTCTGCAACCTGCACGTGATTGTCTGAGGGTTGATCGAATGTTGAACTGACTACCTCTCCATTGACCGAACGCTGCATGTCGGTTACTTCTTCCGGACGCTCATCCACAAGTAGAACGAGCAGGTAGACGTCGGGAGCGTTTTCGGTGATGCTATTGGCGATCTGCTTGAGAATCGTGGTCTTGCCAGCTTTAGGAGGTGAGACGATAAGTCCGCGCTGACCCTTGCCGATTGGTGCGACCAGGTCGATGACCCGGGTGGAAAGCTCGGTGGGTGTGGTCTCTAAGCGTATCCTCTCCGTTGGGAAAAGCGGTGTCAGCTGATCGAAGTTAGGTCTTTGACGCGCCGCCTCGGGATCGAGGCCGTTGACCGCCTCTATCTTGAGTAGTGCGTTGTACTTCTCGCTATCCTTGGGCTCGCGTACCTGGCCTGTGACCTCATCTCCACGGCGAAGGCTGAAGCGGCGTATCTGTGAAAGCGAGACGTAGATATCGTTGTCGCTCTGCACGTAGCCTTTGGTGCGCAAAAAACCGAAACCATCGGGCAGAAGGTCGAGAGTGCCGGTGCGGACATTGACGTTTTCCTCCTTGCCATTGTCACTGCGGGCAGCCCCTGGCTTGCCGGGAGACGCCTTTGCCGTCTCTTCCTTGACGATGGCTTCCTTGGTTTCCTTGCCCTTGGCAGCCGCCGTCGTGGTTTCCTTTGGCTCTTTCAGCTTTTTCGCTTGTTCTTCCTGATTTTCGACTATTTCCATGATGAGGTCACTTTGATTTGCCCTTCGGTAGTAAAATATTGAGGTTTTAGGCTTTGCTCTGGGCTTTCTCCCAGTCGTTCTTGAAACTGGCGATGCCTTTATCTGTTAACGGGTGCTTTACCATTTTGCGGAAAACGTCCGGAGGAATAGTGGCGATGTCGCACCCCAAAAGCGCTGCCTGGGTAACGTGCAAAGGATTTCGGATACTTGCCGCAATTACTTTAGTGGAAAATTCGTTAACCGTAAAGACCTCCACGATCTCCGCTAATATGGCATTCGAATCATGTCCTATATCATCCAGACGGCCCACGAAGGGACTCACATAAGTCGCCCCGGCACGAGCGGCCAGAAGTGCCTGGTTGGCGGAAAATACGAGCGTCACATTTGTATTTATCTTGCGTTTTGCAAGCTCTCTGGCTGCGCGAAGCCCCTCCGGGAGCATCGGTACCTTTATCACGACGTTTTTATGGAGGGAAGCCAGACGCTCGGCTTCTTTTACCATACCCTCTGCGTCTTCAGACATAACCTCCGCGCTGACCGGTCCGCCTACCAGGTCGCAGATCTCGCAGATGATTTCGTCGTAGTTGCCGCTTTCCCGAGACAGCAGTGTCGGGTTTGTCGTAGCCCCGGAGAGGATGCCCCAGTGGGCTATCTCCCTGATGTCATCGATGTTGGCGGTGTCTATGAAAAGCTCCATCAATTCACCTCTATTTCCAGGTTTGAAGATTTCTGGTATTTATCCACGGTCTCCAGGACGATGCCCATGACCGTTTTTACCGCGTCGTCAATATTCTGGTTGTCTATGACCGGCACCTTGGATGACCTGGCTGCCTGCACCAGATAGTCCTGTACCCGCCTGATCTTTTCCAGATTCTTGACATACTTTTCCAGCGACCTGACTCCGCCAGTCTCCTGGTCGCGTACATAAAAGTGGCCCTGGTGACGCTCGATATCCTCTACTATGAGCACCATCTGGATGACAAGTGCATCCTTCCAGAGATCCTCCTTGAGGAATCCCGGCACCAGGTGAGCGCCCTCGAC
>JBAZWE010000108.1:0-4568 GCA_041660545.1 Thermoleophilia bacterium | reverse complement strand
CAGTCGAAGCCGAAAAAGAGGTAAGTAAAAGCTGAACACTTGTCTTTGCCAGCGCAGCCTGATTCTTGTATAAGGCCAATCGCCGATCGGCATCTTTGAATTGCTGTACTTTATCCAGAAACGATACTTCCAACTCGTTACGGGTATTTTCGTACGATTTTTCGGAGGCTTCAATCCTGAACCTGGCTTCACGTTCCATGGCTTTATATTTCTGACTGAAAAACGGAATTGTACACGAAACCATAGGCATAATCATGTCGTTTCCGTTCATCATGGAAGTGTTTCCGGGTCGTGGGGCTATCAGCATATAATTTACCCCAACCCCCAACATAGGTTTCCCCATTTTGGCAGCCATTACCCGTTGAGCTTCGCCGGCAGATTTTTCTGCAAGAGACATCCGTAACATGGGATTGTTTTTTAAACTATCGCCCATGGCATTGAGTTCAAGAGGCAAAACAACCGGTGAAAGAGTTACAGGAATATGAACTTCCGTGCCGGAAGATCGGTTCAATAAACTGTTGAAGCGGGCAATTTCGGTTCCCAGCATATCTTTTGCCACTTCAATGCGGTTGACTAATTCGGCAATTTCCATCTGAACCCGCAACACATCCACCATGCCCGAACGGTTGGAACTCATGCCGGTTGAACCTCCGCTCATAATATTCATTCCTCCCGTGCTGGAAGATGGAGTCGAAGCATTCGTTGGCATCCCTCCCATTCCACCTGAATTTCCTGAAGCAACTGGTGTTGATGCGTTTCCTGAAAAACTATTTCCGGATGAACCCGGACTCTTTGCATTTGCATACTTAGCGAGAGCCACCTTTTCGAGGCTCCTGAGTAATTCCAGATTTTCATTCAGTATACTGATTTCCTGTTTTTTCCGGTAAATATTATACCAGGACGTTTTTACCTGACTGTACAAACTATTTCGGGTATCGCGGGCTTCCTCGAATTTCATCAAAGCCATTTGTGAAGCTTCATCCTTAGCCGCTTTCAGCGATCCAAACCATGGGAACATTTGCATCAACTGCATATTCCCAACCTGATTCCCGCCAAGTAATTCCATTGGATTCAGGAAAAAACCAAGCTGAGCCGTGGGATCAGGCAGAGCCCCAACCTGCGGCACTTTTTCGAGTGCCGCCGAATATTCGAGGTATTTTGCCTGCAAACCGGGATTGTTTTTTCCTGCCATTTCCAGATAAACCGACAACGAATCCTGTGCCTGAATAACATTGCCAGGTAATAAGAATAATAGGATTGTAAAATATCTTCCGATTGAAAATACGTTGAACGTTAAACTATTAACTATAAACTTTAAACTATAAACTATAAACTTTTTACTATTCATTTTCTTCCTCCTTTCCTTCGCTTGTTGATTGAGCAGCCAATTGTTTTTGTTCTTTTTTAATTTCACCTTCACGCCAGATACATTGCAGAACAGGGACTACAAACATGGTCATAATCTGAATAATCATACCTCCAAAAGTAGGAATAGCCATTGGCACCATAATATCGGCCCCCTTTCCGGTTGAAGTCAATACCGGCAGCAAGGCAATAATGGCCACGGCAGCCGTCATCATAGCCGGACGAACTCTTTTTTTACCGGCCATGATGACTGCTTCGCGAACAGCCAGTACGGTTTTCGGTTTTTCCTGTTCGAATACCTGATGAATATAGGTTCCCATGATCACCCCATCATTGGTAGAAATTCCGAACAAAGCAATAAAACCGACCCATACCGCCACACTTAAATTGATGGTATGCATCTGAAATAAATCGCGCATATTCGTTCCGGCAAGCGAAAAGTTCATAAACCAGGGCTGTCCATACAGCCAAATCATGATAAAACCTCCGGCAAAAGCCACAAACACACCTGAAAAGTGAATGGATGATGCGGTAAAGGTTTTAAACTGAAAGAAAAGCAACATAAATACCAGCACCAGACTGATAGGCATCACAATGGCCAATCGTTTGGTAGCTCTTACTTGTTGTTCATAATTTCCGGCAAATTTATACGAAACACCGGCGGGCAATTTCAACTCACCCGATTCCAGTTTTGCCTTTATAAAAGCATCCGCTTTATCAACTACATCCACTTCGGCTTTTCCTTGTTGTTTATCAAAAATGACATAGCCTGTCAGGAATGTATTTTCACTGCGGATCATTTGCGGACCCTTGCTGTAATGCAGATCGGCTAATTCGCCCAACGGAACCTGCACACCCGTCATCGAAGGAATCAAAATCTTCTTCAAATCTTCGGGCGTGGTCCGCAATTCGCGCGGATAGCGCAGCCGCACCGGAAAACGTTCACGGCCTTCAACCGTTGTAGTCAACGTCATTCCTCCCACAGCCGCCTGAAGGACATTCTGAACATCGCTTATGGTCATTCCATAACGGGCAATGGCCGACCTGTTCAACTTTATTTCGATATAAGGAGCTCCCACCGACCGGTCATAGAAAACAGACGAAGGAATTACGTCGGGAGCATCTTTCAACAAGCGTTCAAAATCGAGCCCGGCTTTTTCAATGGTTTCCAGATCAGGCCCGTAAATCTTCAGACCCATGGGTGCCCGCATCCCGGTGGAAAGCATTACCAACCTTGCTTCGATAGGCTGAAGCTTTGGTGCTGAAGTCAGTCCAGGCAAATCGGTGACTTTTACAATTTCATTCCAGATATCTTTCGGCTTTTTTATTTCGGGTCGCCACTGGCGGAAATAATCCCCGTTCTTATCCGGGATCAGCAGTTTTGTGTCCAGATCCTTTAATTTGTCTTTTTTTGGATTAAATGTTTTTCCGTCGGACAAATTGAAGTTGCCATCCTTATCCGTTTTAAACTGCATCCGGTGTCCATCTACATCCAGCACATATTCCGGTTTATAATTAATTGTATTCTCAAACATCTGAACCGGAGCCGGATCGAGGGCGGAATTTACTCTTCCCCATTTACCAACGGCAACATCTACTTCAGGAATGGATGACAATCTTTTATCCAGCGTTTTAATGTATTCCATGCTTTGCTCAACACCTGCATGTGGCATACTGGTAGGCATCAACAAAAAGGATCCTTCGTCGAGCGAAGGCATAAATTCCTTACCAATTCCCGGGAAAGTATTGGAAACAGCTTGCCACAGACTTGTTTGCCTGATATTTAAACCGGTAATATCCACACCGGAAGCAATAAAGCCGAATATTTTATTAAAACCAAGCCAGATAGTAATTCCAAACAATACAGTAAAGATCGGCAGTCCGAGAAATTTCCATTTATTCTGTAAACACCATCGCAAAACCGGTTCGTAGAAATGCACCATAAGCATCAGAAGTGAAATCACAAAGCCTACAATACCTGCTACAAAAATGAAATTTACAACAAAAGGATTGTGTGCTCCAAGCGGTAACCACTCGCGTGAAAGGTAGTATAAAGCAACCAATACCGTAATTCCGATATTGATCAGATTTATATTGTTCTTTTTGTTTTCCGGCCAGCGGTATGCAAAAAGATTATTTAGCCCTATCAAACACAAAGCCAATGCCGGCCAGGTTCCCCAGACAATTGTAAAGAAAAGTCCCGCAACTATAAGCGAAGAATTCCAAATTCTGCTGATTCTGCGTTTGTCCAAATGTATTGAAAAAACGACGTGCGCCAGCATGGGCAACACTACAATTCCCAGTAAAAAGGATGAAATCAAAGCAAACGATTTGGTATATGCCAGCGGTTGGAACAATTTACCTTCCGCTGCCTGCATGGCAAAAACGGGTAAAAAGCTCACGATAGTGGTTGACAAGGCCGTGATAACAGCTGATGAAACTTCGATGGTAGCATCATAAATTACGTTTTTCAAAGCCAATCCCCTGACATCTTTGTTTTCGGGCATTTCCAGGTGCCGGACTATATTCTCGACAAAGATAATCCCCACATCCACCATTACCCCGATGGCAATGGCAATACCCGATAAGGCTACAATATTGGCTTCAACACCGGTCAACTTCATGACAATAAAAGTCATTAACACCGCAACCGGTAGTAAGCCGGAGATGATAATGGAAGCTCTCAGGTTGAAAACCAATATTATAATCACAATTATACTGATCAGGATTTCGTGCGAAAGTGCCGATTCAAGCGTTCCTATTGTTTCCTGAATCAGACCGGTTCGATCGTAAAACGGAACTACGGTTACTTTTGAAACCGTTCCGTCAGCCAGCGTCTTGCTCGGCAAACCGGGTGCAAGTTCTTTTATCTTTGCCTTGACATTATTAATCACTTCCATGGGATTCGAGCCGTAACGGGCAACAACTACCCCACCGGCAGCTTCCGCTCCGCTTTTGTCCAAACCACCCCGCCGTGTTGCCGGACCAAAAGAAACACGGGCCACATCGCCCACACGAACAGGCACATTGTTACGAACGGCAATAACCGCTTGTTTTAAATCATCCAGATTTTTCAGGTAACCCAGTCCGCGAATTACATATTCAACTTTGTTCAGTTCGATCGTTTCGGCTCCGATATCCAGGTTGCTTTTTTTCACAGCCTGCATCACATCCATCACGTTTACTCCCGAAGCCTTCATGGC
>JBAZWE010000107.1:0-4570 GCA_041660545.1 Thermoleophilia bacterium | reverse complement strand
CCTGGCCGAGGTTGTGAAGTATGCGATATTGTCAGGGGATGATTTTTTTACCGCACTTGAATCCAGTCACGCGGAGTTCCTGGGGCTAAATATGTCGTTTGTCGAGCCTGTGGTCAGGCGCTGCATAGAGTATAAGTTGGGTGTCGTATCCGAGGACGAGCGTGATTTCGGACGCAGGGCGGTGCTCAACCTCGGACATACCGTGGGACATGGTATAGAGGCCGCGGGAAAGTACAGGCTGTATTCCCATGGTCAGGCTGTGGCATTGGGACTGCTGGCGGCCGTCCGGTTATCAGAAGAAGTCTTTTCGCTCGACTCTGAATATGCCGGGAGACTCATGGCGCTGCTTGATGTGCTCGGTCTTCCCACAATCCTTACAGACACCGATCCGGAAGTTGCGATTGCTGCGATGGCCAGCGACAAGAAGGCCGATGATCTGTCCGCCAACATGGTGCTGATGAAAAGACTGGGCGAGCCGGTGATCAATTGTGATGTCGATACACAAATGCTCAGGGAAGCTGTTATGCGCCTTACCGGGGTAGACTCCCGATGAGGACGCTGGCGCTCTTGCATGGTTGCAATCTGAACATGCTGGGACAGAGGGACCCAGAGCAGTACGGCACCATAACTCTGGCTGAACTTGTGGCGCAGGTGGTTGAAGAGGCAAGAAGCAACGGCATGATATGCGTATCTTTCCAGACCAATCACGAGGGCCAGCTGGTGGAAAAAATACACGAGCTTCGCCTTACCGCCGACTGCATGATAATAAATCCCGGCGCCTGGACCCATTACAGCTACGCGATACGGGATGCGCTTGAGATGGTAAGAGGACCTATCGTCGAGGTCCATATTTCCGATATCGAAAACCGCAAGGAAGAATGGCGGAGCCGTTCGGTTGTCAGGGACGTATGCGAGCATGTTATCTCCGGCAAAGGACCCGAAGGTTACATCGAGGCCGTCGGATGGCTGGCCAAGCGGCTGGAATCCGGGTCTGAATCGCTCTGAACCGGCGAGCTCCAAGATGATAAGAATTCCCATCGGTTACGATTCACTTCTCATCACACACCTTCCTAATGTTCGTTATTTGACGGGATTTTCCGGTAGCGCCGGCTGTGTCATGATAACGCGCGCAAAAAAACTGTTTTTCACGGATTTTCGCTATCAGGCTCAGGCGAAACGCGAAGTGAGTGGATTCGATGTGCATATCGTGCCGGCGGGGGCGCTTGCCGGGGCTTGCGCATACGCCGTCAAACGGCGACTGAAGCTGGGCGTGATGGGATTCGATGCCGCGCATCTGGACCATCGCAGTTTTCTTGAGGTAAAAAAGGTACTCAAGGGAACAAGCTTGAAGGATTCCGGGCAAGTTGTTGAGAAATCCAGGCAGGTCAAGAGCCGCTCCGAGATCGGCCGGATCAGGAAGGCCTGTGCGCTGGCAGACCTGGCGATGGAGAGACTTCGACGCACGAAAGTAACGGGCAAGACCGAGATGGAGATTGCCTGGCTGCTGGAGTCGGTCATGCGCAAAGCAGGTTCCGGCGCTCTTCCTTTTGAGATCATTGTCGCTTCAGGACCACGCTCGGCGATGCCGCACGGGGTAGCTTCCGGGCGTGTGATCAGGCCGGACGAGCTTGTTGTGGTCGATCTGGGCGCCAGCATTGACGGATACTGCTCTGATATGACCAGGACCTTCAGTACGGGGGATCTGTCACGAAGACAGTCAGAGATTTATCATATCGTCCGGGAAGCCCAGGACGTTGCGCTTCAGGCAGCGAGGCCGGGTGTGACCTGCGCCGAGCTGGACGGGATGGCGCGGCGGCATATTACCGGGTCGGGATACGGGGACGCATTCGGGCACTCTCTTGGTCATGGAGTCGGACTGGAAGAACATGAGGGCCCGGTGCTGGCTCCCAGATCAAAAGAGATTCTGATGGCGGGAATGACAGTCACTATCGAACCGGGTATCTATGTGGAAAGAATCGGGGGCGTGCGCATCGAGGATACGATTCTGGTGGGCTCCAGGGGTCCGGTAAGGCTCACCGGATTTACGAGAGAGTTGATCCGTCTTAGATGATTATCCGGCTGCATGTGACGTTTATTAGCCGATATTGGCCCTTATTTAGCACCAGACGCCGTTTGTATGCTTCCCCAACTCCCTCTTTTTAGTGTAAAATCCTAATTTGCCCCTGTTCGTGAACTTGATTGACCCTTCGGAGGATTCTTGATCTCTACAAGCGACTTTAAGAACGGCATGGCCATAGAGGTTGAAGGCCAGATATTCACAATCGTGGAATTTCAGCACGTAAAGCCCGGCAAGGGTGGAGCTTTTGTACGCACCAAGCTAAAGAACATCGAGACCGGCGCTGTACTCGACAGGACATTCCGGCCGGTGGAGAAGTTCCGGCGCGTGCGCGTGGAAACAAAAAAAATGCAATACCTGTACGCGACTCCCGACGAGGTCGTGCTCATGGACAATGACACATATGAGCAGCTTTCGTTGCCGCCGGAACTTGCCGGTGATTCCATCTCTTATATCAAGGACAACATGGAAGTCGAGATCCAGATGATCGATGGCAAGCCGGCCCAGCTGGTGCCGCCCATCTTTGTCGAGTTTGAGATAACCGAAACGCAGCCTGGTGTGAAAGGCGATACTGTCAGCGGCGGCTCCAAGCCCGCGACAATCGAGACAGGCATCGAAATACAGGTACCGCTCTTTGTCAAAACGGGCGATGTCATCAAAATCGACACACGCACCGGTGGCTACGTGGAAAGGGTGTAGCCTGCCGTCATGGCAAAAGCGCGCCGCATACTGATTACAGACACCACGCTCCGGGACGGGCATCAGTCTCTCTGGGCAACGAGGATGAGGACCGCCGAGATGTTGCCGATCCTCGCGTCGATGGACGATATAGGATTCTATTCCCTCGAAGTCTGGGGTGGAGCCACATTCGATACCTGCATTCGTTTTCTGAATGAAGATCCATGGGAACGTTTGAGGACCATCAAGCAGCATTGTCGCAAAACCCCTCTGCAAATGCTTCTGCGCGGACAGAACCTGGTCGGTTACAGACACTATGGTGACGACATAGTCCGTCACTTCGTCGCCCGTTCGGCGGAGAACGGCGTAGATATCTTCCGTATTTTTGACGCCCTGAACGACACTCGCAATGTCGAGGTGGCGGCAGAGGCGGTAAAGGAAGCGGGAAAGCACTTCCAGGGAGCTATCTCATACACTATCAGCCCGGTTCACACGATCGATCATTATATGGAAGTCGCTCATATCTACGCTGAAATGGGTGCCGATTCACTTTGCATCAAGGATATGGCTGCGTTGCTATCGCCATATCATGGCCAGGAGCTCGTGCGGCGGCTCAAGCAGGAGATCGACCTGCCGCTGGAGTTGCACTGCCATTATATTGGTGGCCTGGCGCCAATGACTTATCTGAAGGCTATCGAGGCCGGAGTGGATGTAGTTGATACCGCCACCGTACCGCTGGCATTTGGCGCATCCAACCCGGCTACCGAGATGGTAGTCAGCGCCCTGTCCGGAACTCCTTATGAGACAGGGCTGGAGCTGGACAACCTTTTTGAAATCGCAAAATATTGGGAAGAAGTGAGGAAGAAGGGAGGCCATGCGCGTGGGGTTACTTCGCTGACCCATATGCAGGTCTATTCGCACCAGGTACCCGGCGGCATGATCTCCAACCTCGAGAGTCAGCTCGCCGAGCAGAATGCACTCGACAGGCTGCCTGAGGTGCTGGAGGAGATTCCGATAGTAAGGGCTGAAGTCGGATACCCGCCCCTGGTTACGCCCATGAGTCAGATCGTGGGCACTCAGGCTGTACTGAACGTGCTTTCCGGCAAGCGCTGGCAAGTAGTCCCCGATGAGATGAAATCTTATTTAAGGGGTAAATACGGAAAAGCGCCCGGACCGGTTTCGGAAGAAGTCATGCAGCGAGTCCTCGGTGACGAGAAGCCGCTTACTTGCAGGCCGGCGGATCTGATCGATGAAACGGTTGCCCAGTTTGCTGAGGAGATAGGTGACCTGGCACGCAACGAAGATGATGTTTTGACATACGCATTGTTTCCGGCGACCGCGCGAATTTTTCTGGAAAAGCGTCGTCACGGTTTGGAGGATGATGTCTTTCTGACCCAGGAAACAGAAGAATCCGGAAGTGGAGCTGAAATGAACATAAACCAGATCAAGGATCTAATCGCAGTCGTGGAAGCGTCCTCAATAGGAGAGATTACGATCGAAGAGGGCGACACCAGGATCACGGTGCGCAAGAGCGGCGAGATGGCACAGGGAACGGGTACGTCCGCCGCAGCCGGACCGAAAGCGGTTGAAGAAGAGGAAGCCGGCGACAACTTTGTTGTCAAATCGCCGATGGTCGGTACTTTTTATCGTGCGGCGTCCCCGACGAGCGATCCCTTTGTTGAGGAGGGTGATGAGGTTAAAGTGGGGCAGACCCTGTGCATCCTCGAGGCGATGAAGCTTATGAATGAGGTGACATCGGAGATTGCAGGTGTGGTGCGGCGGGTGCTTGTCGATAACGCAAAACCTGGGGAGTAT
>JBAZWE010000106.1:0-4662 GCA_041660545.1 Thermoleophilia bacterium | reverse complement strand
CTTTGCCCAGCGCCTCGTCCGGACGGTCTGCCCATACTGCAGCGAGCCTTACACGCCGTCCGCCGCCGTTCTCGAGGCATGGGGGCTCACCAAGGCGGAAAACCCGAATTTCCGGCGCGGCAAGGGATGTTACCAGTGTATGAACACAGGGTACAAGGGACGTACCGGGCTCTTTGAGGTGCTTGTCAACGGCGAGGCTATTCAGGAGCTGACCATTCAGCGTAAATCGGCGCAGGAGATCACCCGGGCCGCGATCGCGGGCGGCAATTTTCGCTCACTCAAGGAAGATGCCGCGGGGAAGATCATCCAGGGGATAACGACGCCGGAAGAGGCCGCTTCGGCGGTTATGGTGTAGCCCCGATGGCGACCTTTTCCTATATGGCAATCGACGAAAACGGGAAGACCGTCAATGGGACGCTTGACGCCGAATCCATAGAGAAAGCGCAAAATATCATTTTGACAAGGGGGCAGATTCCCACCAGTGTCAAGGAGGCTGGCGGCGCGAACCAGGGGAGCTCTTTTTTTAGCAAAATCAGTGAAAACCTTGGCCAAGTCAAGACCGGCGATCTGATCATCTTCACGAAGCAGTTTCGCTCGATGATGACAGCCGGGGTGCCGATCATAAGATTGCTGCAGGTGCTGGAAAAACAGACGGAAAACGCCATTCTCCGCGGCGTTGCAAACGGGGTGGGCAAGGACATCCTGGCTGGGATGTCCCTGTATGAAGCGATGAAGCGTCACCCTGCCGTCTTTTCCCCGCTCTATTTAAGCATGATCCACGCAGGAGAGACCAGCGGTACAGTCCCAGATATCATGACGAGGCTGATCAATATCATCGAGCACGAGGCGAAGATAAAATCAGATATCAAGTCCGCCCTCCAGTACCCGCTAATGGTCGTAATCACCATGGTGATCGCCTTTTTCATTCTTCTGACCTTTGTCATTCCGAAGTTTGTCACAATCTTCAACAAAGTCGGCCTGGCTTTGCCCCTGCCGACGAAAATCGCCATGCTGCTGTATAGAGGGATTTCCGACTACTGGTACATCCTGATTGCCAGCACTATTGGGCTTGTTATTGTCCTGCGTCTCTATCTGAAAACGCCTCCCGGCCGCTACACAAAAGACCGATTCATCCTGAAATTGCCGATCTTCGGCAAGCTTTTTCAAAAGGCGGCGATGTCGCGCTTTGCCAGCATCTTCGCGATCCTTCATGCGAGCGGGATTCCCGTCCTGGATTCGCTCGCGATACTCTCCGAAACAATCAACAATGCGGCCATTTCCCGTGAATTCGACAAGATACTGGAACGGATTCGGGAAGGACAGGGCATCTCCGAGCCGCTTGGCAAGGCGAGATACTTCACCCCGATGGTCGTCGATATGGTCGCCATCGGCGAGGAATCGGGAAACATGGAGGAAATGCTCCGTCAGGTCTCGCTCCACTACGATGACGAGGTTGCCTATGCGGTGAAAGGCCTGTCCGACATGATCGGCCCGGTGCTGATTGTTGGGCTGGCCGTCATTGTCGGTTTTTTTGCGCTGGCGATCTTTTTGCCGATGTGGGATCTCACCAAGATGGCAAAATGAAGAAAATCGATTGACTGCGGAGATATAATTTCCCCGGCAGCTTTTTAAAGGGCTTGACTTTTTAGCAACCATGAAATAGGGGGAAAAACAACATTTAGATAGCGTTATATTATACTGTTTAGATGAAGCTGGAGACAATATAAAGTCCCGGCGGCGCCCATTAGTAAGAAAGGGGAGATTAAGATGAATAATAGAGGCAGATTAAGCAGCAACAAGGGGTTCACGCTGATAGAGATAATCGCCGTTCTGGTGATTCTCGGCATTCTTGCCGCGGTGGCGGTTCCCAAATATCTGGATCTTGCCGCGGAAGCCCGGGTAAAATCCGCGCAGGTAGCGCTCGCCGAGATAAAAGGAAGACTCTCGTCGGTGCAGGCGAAAGTCATGTTGAAAAATGGCGGAATTGCCCCAACCTCGCCTCAGTTGTATACCAACGCAATAGCGGCGGCCAATGGATATGGGACTCTTGCCAACCTTGTCAATTTAGGCCCGGATTACACAGTGACCGTGACAACCGGCACCCCAATAAGTATTAACGTCACCGCAGTGCAGGGCACTGCCCTGGGAGCCAATAGCGTTGCAGGCAATTTTAAGGCAGTCGGCGATCCCTGATATTCCTGACTGTTGATACTTTTCCTGGGAGGCGTTCATGCCGTTTCCGCATGTCCGGAAGGGGATGAACGCCTTTTCCTGCTTATACTCGAAGGAAACGGTTGTCCGGTTTTTATGAAGGCGCAGACTTGCGTTTCCCGTATGCAGGGCGGGAAGAAAGGTGCGTGTCCCAAGTGAAGTTTGAGGCCCTTCCCCGTCAGAAAATCTATCTTTTTTCGACAATCATCCTTTTTTTCCTGATTCTGACCGGATTTTTCCTTTTCTGGCCGATTGTAATGTACGACGCCGACCTTTGGTACCACCTTTCCGGAGGCAGACACCTTCTGCAGACCAGAACTATTCCTCACGAAGCCTTTTTTTCGTACATCGAGCCTGCCAAGTCCTGGTACAATTACTACTGGTTGTTTCAGGCCATCATTTACAAGATATTTCAAGGTACGGGTTATTACGGTCTGATTGTTCTGCGGGCGGCGATCTACGGTCTGACATCGTTTTTTATCTTGCTTTTTTTCACCCACCGCAACGAAGATAAAACTCAACTATTATCAGGTTTTATTATCTTTGTCTCACTCACGCTTTCCATCATGCAGCGGGAGCTGCTCGTCAGGCCGCACCTTTTTTCCTACCTCTTCATCGTCGTTTTTCTCTATATACTTGAAAAGAGGCGGGACAAAATATGGCTTTTGCCTATTCTCGGCATTTTTTGGGCGAATCTTCACGGCATCGAATATCCGGTGATGTTTCTGATCGCCGCCGCCTACCTGCTGGATATCTGGGGGCGGCGTTTTCGAAAAGATGCTCCCCAAGGACAAAAAAACGAAACCTGGCTGCTTATCGCAGTTTTTTACACAATCTTTCTTTCCCCTGGGGTGGTTAAGCTTGTGCAGACGCCCTTTTCGGTATCCTTTCAAAACGCCCCGTTACAGCATCTGTATGTTGCTGAACTGCTCCCGCCTGTCTGGCGCAATTTCTTTATTTTTGCCCCGGTGACAGCGGCGGGAATTATTGCCTGCCTGAGAAACATTATTGTCATCCTGACGGTTTTTTCCTTTTTATTGTGTCTGGTAAAAAAAGAACTGCGCCTGAGTCACCTGGCGCTTTTTGTCGGCGCGATTATGCTTTTGGCAAAGCACAATCGCTTTCATTATGAATTCATGCTGTTGTCCATTCCCATTCTGCAATCCGGGTTGCGGCTGATAGCGCGAATGGTCAGCTTGCCGAAAAGGGCCGCCGATTTTGCAATTCCCCTTGTGATGACGGTTTTCCCCTTTTTTGTTTTAAGCAATACGCTTGCCGACCGGCCGGCATACCCCTTCTCCCGGACAAACCTCCCGGTCGGGATCGTCCGGTTTCTCAATAGCCATCTGCCCGGCGACAGGATCCTCAATGATCCCAATACAGGAGGATATCTTTCCTGGGCGCTTAACAAAAAATTCAAAATATACATGGACATGCAGTTGACCATTTTCAGCGACACTGATCTTGCGACGGCCCAGAACGCTTTCGACGACGTTACTGCATTTGAATCCTTTATCGGTAAATACAAACCGGGATTTATTCTTGCCTCATTGGCAAAAGGCAATTTCAAAAAGATTGTCGCGAGCGATTCCCGCTATGTCCCGATCTTTATCGACCACGCCGAAGCGCTTTACATAAATAAAGAAAAATACGGAGAGATCGCCGGAAAATATGAGCTTAAGGAAATCGATCCCTATGGTTTCGGTGAGATAAAATACGAAAATCAAAACCCGGGGATTATGTCGAGGCTGTTTTTAGAGGCGGCGCGCATGTATCAGCAGGATCCCGGGAACTACCCCGCCGCGACGATCCTCTGCGGGATTGCGGTTGCCCATGGGCAATATAACCAGGCGCTGTCTTACGCGGAGGCGATAATCCGAAACTATCCGGAGTTTTCCGCGGGCTACGCGTTAAAGGGAGACGCCCTCTTCGGAATGAAAAAATACGACGAGGCCGCCGTTCTTTACGAAAAGGCTCTCCAGATGGGGCAGACGGGCAAAGCGGAAAACGTCTATTGGAATCTGCATGCAACCTATATCAAATTGAAGGAATACAAAAAGGCCTACAGGCTGCTGTCAAAATATGTGAATCCGTTCAGCCCGGGCTCAAATTACAAGGACATATACCAGCTTGCCCTTTCCGCGGCGTCCGCCGGCAAGGTAAGAGAAGCCGTAACCTTCCTGGAGATAGCAAAAATGAAGACGCCGCCCGCGGATACGGAGTATGTCCAGAAAATTTCAGCGCAACTGGCAAACTTGAACGGCGTCGCCAATTAGCTGGTTGGGAGGCCTGCCCGGATTCAGGCGATGAGAAAATAGCTGTCCAACTTTGGCGACGAATACAGGTCAGTAGATGATTTTTCTTATTGCCTCCGTAACGGCGCCCTGATTGACGATGCCAGTTGCGGTGATAACACCGGCTGTTATATGTATGATGAAGAGATGATTGTCA
>JBAZWE010000105.1:0-4876 GCA_041660545.1 Thermoleophilia bacterium | reverse complement strand
AGTTCTATAATCACCCGAGTGGCGTAAACGCATCCCGGAGGTCGTAAATGGAGTCTGAAGTCGACAAGCCGAAACACATCCTGATCGTGGATGACGAACCCTCTCTGCGTACCCTGGTGAGGGCCAACCTTGAAGTCGACGGGTTTGAGGTGAGCGAAGCGGTAGATGGTGTTGACGCCATGAAGATACTGGAAGAACTGCGGCCGGATCTTGTCCTGCTGGATATAATGATGCCCGGCAAGGATGGCATCGAGGTTCTGGAGGACCTGGCGGCGGATAAGGAACTTAGCACGATTCCCGTGATCCTGTTGACCGCCAAGGGCGAACAGGAGGATCTGGAAAAGGGCGCCGCTCTTGGAGCCCGTGGCCATATCACCAAACCCTTTGACCCCGAGCAGATGGTCCGCACCGTCAAGGCGGCACTGGGAATCATCTGGCGCTAAACAGGAGGAGCCCGCATAGTGGGCACCTCAATCTTATACCAACTTTATTACTTTAGGTATCCACGAACGATTGACGCCAGCTCGCGGGTGTTTATTGGTTTGGAAATGTAACCTTCGCATCCGGCTGCCCGTATTCTTTCCTCATCTCCCCGCATCGCATGAGCTGTGATGGCAACTATCGGGATTGAAGCGGTTTGCGGGTCCTGTTTGAGCAGGCCGGTGGCCTGCAGGCCGTCCATACCGGGAAGCTGGATGTCCATCAGAATAATGTCCGGTGATTCACCGGCGGCGAGTCGAATCGCTTCCTCCGCGTTTATTGCGTCAACAACCAGAAACCCGTCGCGCTCCAGAACAAAATGCACAAGATGGGAGTTCATCGCGTTGTCCTCGACCAGCAGGACTTTTGTTTTCCTGTCATCCAAGGGGCAGGTCTCCTTTAATTGGCGATTTGTGCCGCATTGCCGCCACGCTCTTCAAGCTCGCCGAGGGTTCTTAATAGTTTTTCGGTTACCTCGGCGGCCGGGATCGAGCCACTCGGCGAATCGCTCACGGCAACACTAATGGTTAAAACCATGGGGTTTCCGGCCTTGTCCTGCGCCTTGTAGCGGCGAACTAAATCAATGACTTTCCCTGCAACCTGGAAACCGGCTTGTCTGGTGGTCTCCGGCAAGAGGACGCTGAACCTGTCGGTATCGAAGCGGGCCAGTGGATCCGCGGCGCGTATGCTGCTTCTCAATATGCCTGCCAGTGTAGCCATGGCTTCGGAGTGAGTGGCGCCGGTCCCTTCAAAGCCGTTCATTTCTATCAAAAGAACGGTCAGGTCGAGTGAATAACGGGAGGCGCGTTTTATCTCTTCCAGCAGCCTTTTTTCAAAATAACGCCGGTTGAAAAGTCTGGTTTCCCTATCGATCAGAAGAGCCCTTTCCGGATTCAGCTTCTCCAGACGGAACATCTCTCCGAGCAGCTCCTCCCGGGCATCCATGTCCTTGCGGATCACCTTTTGCACATGCGAGCCGATCAGTTGCTCTTCCTCCTGTTTTGTAATATCTCTTGAGGCAGTGACTACCAGGGGGATATCCACGGTGACCGGGTGCTTGCGCAGGAAGGAGATTACATCGTAGATACTGTCACCCGTGAGCATGATGTCAATGATGATGATATCGGGGCATTGCTCGAGTGCCACTTCTCTGGTTTCTCCGCTCTCGTGTGTCCGAATAACGCTGAAGCCCTGCCGCTCGAGTATTATTTGCGTCTGGTCGGCGGCTTCGCGGTCGCTGTCTGCAACCATTACCTGCGGCCGGGCGCGCTTGCCCGGCGCTACTTCCTGCAGATGTCTGAGCTTGTCCAGCAGCGGCCGCCGGCTTAAGGGTTTGACACAGTAGTCGGCGGCGCCCAGGGCAAATCCGAGTTCCGGGTTGTCCAGTGCGGAACAGATTATCACTCCTATGTCAGCCGTCGCCGGGTTGGACTTCAACTGATGCAGCACCTGCCAGCCGTCTTTCCTGGGAAGCATGATATCCAGGCAGATCGCAAAGGGATGGACGCTTACCGCTTTTTCGATCGCCTCATTGCCGTTGATGGCGTAGTCCACGGAATATCCCTCGCCGGCGAGCCACATGCCGATCAGTTCGGCGGTCCGGAAATCGTCCTCGACCACCAGGACTTTTGGCATCGTTGCAAACTCCATCTCCATGGTGGTTTTCCCGTCTGCCGCAGTCACGTCATTGATGACAGGTGGAATGTCTGATTCGCGCTGGGTCGGCGCATCGTCCGACAACGCTTTATCAGCCGGCAGCGGCAGCGTGAAGAAGAACGTGCTGCCGGTGCCGATCTGGCTCTCGACCCAGATGGTTCCTCCCTGCATCTCCACGAACTTTTTGGTCAACGCCAGCCCCAGGCCCGTTCCTTCATACTGGCGCGAGGTCGAACCGTCCACCTGCTGGAATTCGGAGAAAATCCTTTCCTGGTCGGCTGGAGCGATGCCGACACCGGTATCCGAAACCGCAAAGCGGGCCATTTTTCCCATAATGGACGCCGACAGGGTCACCTCACCGCCTTCGTGGGTGAATTTAATCGCGTTTCCGAGGAGGTTGTAGAGTATCTGCTTGAATTTGCCGATGTCGGCGCAGATAGTGGAAAGTTGGCTGGATGACTTCACTGTGAGGCCGATACGCTTCTTGTCCGCCAGCGGATGCATGATCGCCACGATCTCCTTGACCGTGGCGCCGATATCGAACTCTTCGGATGAGACCTGCATCTGTCCGGCCTCGACCTTGGCCAGGTCCAGGACGTCGTTGATCAGCTCCAGAAGGTGGTGTCCGCTGGAGACGATGTTTTCGCAAAACTCCCTGCGATCCTCGTCATTCAGCAGGGCGGTTTGAGTGTCCCTGAGGACTTCAGAAAAACCGATGATGACGTTCAGGGGGGTTCGCAGCTCATGGCTCATGTTTGCGAGAAACTCTGATTTTAGCCGGTTTGTGCGGCCCAGCTCGAGATTCGCCGCTTCCAGGTGTCGTGTGTGTTCCTCAATCGTGTCAGCCATGCTGTTGAAGGCGGCGGAAACCTTGCCGATCTCGTCATCCGGGTTCCTCATAAGAACCCGAGCCGAAAAGTCTCCCCGGGCGATACGGCCGGAGGCGCCGGTCAGCCTGGAGAGGGGCGTAAGCACGCTGCTACGCAGGAGCCAGACCAGGGTTACGGCAACCAGGATAAAAGTAAGAACTCCGACGAACAGAATGATCTCCTGGATCTGGTCCTGATTTTCTACCAGCGAAGCGGTGCTGATGTCCATGCGTATGGCTCCCAGGTTCCCCTGGGAATTGGGAGCCGCGGCTGCGATGCCATTATGGCATCGCAGGCAGATGTCCTTGGCCGGTATGGCTCTTGCCGCCGTCATAAAACTGTCTGACTGGTCCTCCACGACGATTTGTCCATCCGTGCTTTCAAGCAGCTGCCGGGTCTCATTTCCGGACTCTGTGCCGATGACCGAGTCGTTCGAAGAGGACCAGATCACGTTCTGTGAATTTACGATATCGATGCGTCTGATCGCGTTGTTCTGGCTTAAGTTGATCAGGGATTCCTGCACGTGAGCGCGCTCGCCCGTGAGCATGTCGTGCTCGAGGCTGTCACGGACGGCAGTATTGAGCGCCGAGGAGGTTTCCTCGAACTGGTGGGTGCTGGCCTGCTTCTGGCTGGAAAGAAGGGCGACGCCTCCCGCCGTGCCGACCAGCAACATCACGGTGACGACGAAGAGGGGTATCTTTTGCTGGAGTTTCATTTCCGGAGTTTATCTTACTTGCGAACCGGTAAAAAGCCTGCCAATGCGCGTGATTGGCTTTTCGCTTATTCCTGAATCCGGGGGACGTTGTGATAATATAACTGAACCCGCGTTTGAAGCGGGTTTTTGATAAGGCGCCGACGTTGCTGATATTTTTCGGCCTGCGTTGGCACGATTTTTTAATTCATGTGAATATGCGTAGCGATGACATAAAAAAGGGAATCACTAAGGCGCCGCACAGGGCGTTGCTCAAAGCGCTGGGATTAAGCGACCGTGAGATCGGGTTGCCGTTTATCGGTGTGGCGAACTCGTTTAATGAAATCATCCCCGGGCATCTGCATCTGCGCAGTGTCACCGAAGCGGTCAAGGCCGGCATCTGGGCGGCAGGCGGCGTTCCGTTCGAGTTCGGCGGCATCGGTGTTTGCGACGGACTGGCCATGAATCACGAAGGCATGCGTTTTTCCCTGGCCAGCCGGGAGCTTATAGCTGACGAGGTCGAGGTAATGGCCAAGGCACATGCATTCGACGGTCTGGCGCTGGTCCCCAGCTGCGACAAGGTCGTGCCCGGTATGATAATGGGCGCACTCAGGGTAAATATCCCGGCTATCATCGTCAGCGGCGGCCCCATGCTGGCCGGTGACCTGGATGGACGGAAGATCGATCTGCATAATGTCTTCGAGGCGGTGGGCGGCGCGCTCACCGGCAAGATCAGTGAAGAGGAAGTCATCCGCATGGAGAACTGCGCCTGCCCGGGCTGTGGCTCATGCGCGGGACTGTTTACGGCGAACTCCATGAACTGCCTCACCGAGGCACTGGGCCTGGCATTGCCGGGAAACGGCACAATACCGGCGGTCTACGCCGAGCGCATCAGGCTGGCGCGCGAAACCGGCCGGCGTGCCGTCGGGCTGGCGCTCGAGGGCCTGACACCGCGCAGCATCGTTGACACTCGCGCCGTCATCAACGCGCTCGCGGTCGATTCCTCGATGGGTTGTTCCACTAATACCGCTTTGCATATCGCGGCTATAGCGCATGAGGCGCAGGTGGGCTTCAGTCTGGCCGAGGTGAACGAGATCACGGCCCGAACACCGCACCTGTGTTCGCTCAGCCCGGCCGGCGTACATCATATGGAAGACCTGCACCGCGCCGGCGGAGTCCA
>JBAZWE010000104.1:0-5088 GCA_041660545.1 Thermoleophilia bacterium | reverse complement strand
CCAGGCCGACCCTCAGCACTTTCTGGGTATGCAGCTTCCAGCTCTTGCCGACGATAGTGACTACCGGCGTATCCACTTTAAGCAGACCCTTGAGCAAGGGATCCTGATGCGGCCGGATACCCTTTTATGAGTCATGCCAAAAGCAGCCAGCCGCGCAGAGCGCAACCTGTGCCCCGCTACCCTTTTATAAAACTCCACATCCTTGGGATTGGACCCGGGAAAACCGCCCTCGATGTAATGCACGCCGAGACGGTCCAGCCTGAGCGCGATCTGGACCTTCTCATCCACTGAAACGCTCATGCCTTCCCGCTGCATGCCGTCCCGCAGAGTCGTGTCATATATTTCGATCTTCCGGCTCACATCAATTCCCCTGTCATGCCTTCTAATTTAATATCTGGAGCAATCCATTATCCTGGAATTCACAGCCTATTCTTCACAACATATAAATAGCGGCCCCTAAGCCGGAACCGGGTGTCAGGGCTGGAACGACTGTTGAAGAACTCAGTGGAAGCCCGGACACCCCGTTCCGGCTTCCGCCAACCCTGTGCTGTATTTCTCTCATATAGACCACGATGATGGAATCCAAAACACCAGCTACCGGGCTCCACCGACCCCACTCCCTAAGCGCCCGTTATACCCACTCCAGATAATCCCCATACTTCTCGTTCTCGCCCTTGATGATCCCATAGAAGATATCCTGTATCTTCCTTGTGATCGGACCGGGCTCTCCGATGACGCGATCGTCCACCTCGCGCAACGGCACGATCTCGGCCGCGGTGCCTGTAAGAAATGCCTCGTCAGCAACATACAGGTCGGAGCGGACCATGACCTTCTGCTGCAACGGTATGCCCTCGTCCCTGCATATGGTGAAAACCGTGTCCGCGGTTATACCCTCGAGCACGTCACAGGACGTAGACGGTGTCGCGACAACACCGTTTCTGACCACGAAAAGATTTTCCCCCGATCCCTCGGAGAGGTTTCCATGGTCGTCGAGCAGGATGGCTTCCTCATAGCCCGCCTTGACCGCTTCCACCTTGGCCAGGCTGGAGTTTATATATTGCCCGGTGGCCTTGGCCGCCGGTGGCATGCTGTTGGGTCCAAAACGCCGGAAGGAGGATATCTTGGCGCGGATACCGTGTTTGATGCCGTCATCGCCCAGATATGTGCCCCATGGCCAGACCGCGATCGCAACATCAACCGGCGCATGGAGCGGGAATAGCCCCATCTCGCCGTAGCCGCGATAGATTATGGGCCTGATATAGCAGCTCTCCAGTTCATTGGCCTTGATGACGTCCTTGGTCGCCTGCACCAGCTCTTCGGTGCTGAACGGTACGTCCATCATGTATATCTTTGCCGAGCGCATCAGCCGTTTGATGTGTTCTGTCAGGCGATAGACATGTGTCCCTTTTTTGGTGTCATATGCCCGTATGCCTTCAAAAACGCCCGACCCATAATGCAGGGCATGCGTGAGTATGTGGACTTTTGCATCTTTCCAGTCCACCAGCTCACCATTCATCCAGATTTTTGAGACCTCCGGTATCGGCATGAGACTCCTTTCAGGGACTTTCCGGCTCTGATTTTTCGATCAGGCCGGTTTAGCTTTCACGAACCAGTTGCGCCACCATATCGCCTATCTGGGTGGTTGAATATCCCGTCTTGCCCACGGCCAGGCTCTTTAGCTTGTTGGCGGTTACGTCGGTAATGGCTTTCTCAACCGCCGCGCCGGCTTCATTTTCTCCCAGAAACTCCAGCATCATCTGCACCGCTGCTATCGCGGCCAGCGGGTTTATGACATTCTGGCCCGTGTATTTGGGCGCCGAGCCGCCAATCGGCTCGAACATGGAGACGCCATCCGGGTTGATGTTTCCACCAGCGGCGATTCCCATCCCGCCCTGTATCATGGCGCCCAGGTCGGTAATGATGTCACCGAAGATGTTGTCAGTGACGATGACATCGAACCATTCAGGGTTCTTGATGAACCACATGCATATCGCGTCTACGTGGGCATAGTCGGTAGTGATGCCCGGGTAGTCGTCCGCAACTTCGTTGAACGCCCGCTGCCATAAGTCCTGCGAATAATTGAGCACGTTGGTCTTGCCACAAAGCGTCAGCTTGTTGTCCTTCCCACGTTTCTGACAGAAGTCAAAAGCGTAACGTATGCAGCGCTCCACGCCCTTACGGGTATTTATGCTCTCCTGGACGGCCACCTCATCCGGCTTTCCTTTTTTCAAAAAACCGCCGGCGCCGACGTAGAGGCCCTCGGTGTTCTCGCGCACAACGACAAAGTCGATGTCGTCCGGCCCCTTGTCCTTGACCGGCGTTTCCACGCCCGGAAAAAGCTTCACGGGGCGCAGGTTTATGTACTGGTCAAGCTCGAAACGCGCCTTGAGTAATATGCCCTGCTCCAGGATGCCGGGCTTCACGTTGGGATGACCGATGGCTCCCAGGAATATGGCATCATGTCCCTTGAGCTCGTCCAGTGCTGAATCGGGCAAAGTCTCACCGGTTCTTAAATACCGGTCGCCACCGAAATCGTAATCGGTTGTTTCATACTTGAAGCCGAACCGCGTCGCTGCGGCCTCCAGTACCTTGAGTCCCTCCGCAACAACCTCCGGCCCGGTGCCGTCACCAGGCATGACCGCTATGTTATGCATGCGCTCCTCCAGTAACGCGGGCTCTCGACCCGCGATCCGTGAACCAGGGATGTCATTCCGATCCCGCGGTTCTTTTCTTGACGTGTTGCATCAGACCTCCGGCCGCCACGATCTCCTGCATGAAGTCAGGAAAACGGTCCGCCTGATATGCCTTGTCGCTGGTCATGTTGACGACCTCACCCTTGTCGAGGTCGACACGCAGGCGGTCGCCGCTTTTTACTTCACGCGCCGCCTGTGGGCAAACCAGGATAGGCAGCCCTATGTTGATCGCATTGCGATAAAAAATACGGGCAAACGATGCCGCCACGACACAGGAAACACCTGCTGCCTTGATAGCGACCGGCGCCTGTTCGCGCGACGACCCGCAGCCGAAGTTCTCCTCGGCCACTATTATGTCGCCTGGCTGCACGCGCCCGATGAAATCGGCGTCGATGTCCTCCATGCAATGCGCTGCCAGCTCATCCGGATCGTGCGTATTCAAATAACGCGCCGGGATAATGACGTCGGTATCGACATCACGTCCGTATTTGTGCGCCGTGCCTTCGAAGATCATGCCAGCACCTCCTCGGGAACCGCCACCGTGCCGGCAATAGCCGTAGCCGCCGCCACATATGGCCCCGCTAAATAGACCTCGCTCCCGGTATGACCCATACGTCCGACGAAATTACGGTTGGTTGTCGAGACACATCGCTCACCATCGGCCAGAATGCCCATGTGCCCTCCCAGACAGGGACCGCAGGTAGGCGTGCTCACGGCAACCTCGGCATCGATAAATATATCGATCAGCCCTTCCTTCATAGCCTGCTGGAAGACCTGCTGGCTCCCGGGGAAGACCAGGGCACGTACGTCCGGGTGCACTTTCCGCCCCTTCAGCACATCCGCAGCCATACGCAGGTCTTCGATACGCCCGTTTGTGCATGAGCCGATCACGACCTGGTCTATCTTTAAGTCCGCCAGTTCCGACGCCGGTACCGTATTCGACGGCAGGTGCGGCTTGGCCACCTGGGGTGCGATCGTGCTGACGTCTATATCAATCACACGCGCGTAATCCGCGCCTTCATCGCTTTTCATCAGTAGCGGCTCACGTAGCGCCCGGCCGCGACAGTATTCTTCGGTGATGGCGTCCGGCTCTACTATGCCGTTCTTGCCGCCCGCCTCTATTGCCATGTTGCACATGGTAAACCGTCCGTCCATGGACAGGGTCCTGATGGCACCGCCGCCGAACTCCATCGCCTCGTAGAGCGCCCCGTCAACGCCGATCATGCCTATGGTGTAGAGGATATAATCCTTGCCGGTCACATATCGCCCCGGTTCACCCTCATAGTTGAACCTGACCGTCTCCGGTACACGCAGCCAGACCTCGCCTGTGGCCATGCCCGCCGCCAGGTCAGTGCTGCCGACGCCGGTCGCGAAAGCCCCCAGCGCCCCATAAGTACAGGTGTGAGAGTCAGCCCCGATGACGACATCGCCGGGAACCACCAACCCCTTTTCAGGCAGGATCACGTGTTCGATGCCCATCCGTCCCACATCGAAGTAATTTGTCAGCCCCTGCCGCCGCGCGAACTCCCGCACCAGCTTTGTCTGCTCGGCCGACTTTATATCCTTGTTGGGAACGAAGTGATCGCAAACCAGCACAACCTTCTCCGGGTCCCAGACCTTCGTCTGCCCCGCTGCCTCGAATTCCTTGATAGCCAGCGGCGCCGTGATATCATTCGCGAGCGCCAGGTCCAGCCGTGCGTTGACGAAATCACCGGCGCGCGCATCATCCTGCCCGCAGGCGCGCGCCAGTATCTTCTCCGTTATATTCATCGCGTTTCCCATCTATGTCACCGCCCCGGCTCTGTATGCATTATTGAGCGCGCGGACATACGCCTTGGCGCTGGCCTCCACCACATCGATGGAGAGCGCCGTGCCCGCATATGCCTTGCCGTTCACTTCAACCACTACGCGCACCTCGCCCAGAGAGTCTTTGCCCTCGGTCACGGAATGCACCTGGTAATCCTTCAGTTTGCCCTTGGTGCCCACGGCGTCATCGATGGCCTTGAATATCGACTCCATCGAACCGCCGGAGAAGCTCTTGCCGAGCAGCTCCTCCCCTTCCTTCCCGATTACTACCTGACACTTGGGCATCGAGTCGGAACTCGAGCTTACCTCGTATGATTTGAGCTCGTATATGTCGGTCTGACCCCGCACCTCTTCGCCGACCAGCGCTTCCAGGTCAGCAGCGGTGATCCGCTTCTTCTTGTCAGCCACCTTCTTGAAGTGCACGAAGGCCTGATTGAGGTCCTCTTCAGAGAGGGTCATGCCCAGCTCTTCCATCGCCGCCCCCAGCGCGTGGCGCCCAGAGTGCTTGCCCAGGACGATACCACTGGTCCCCCGGCCGACGCTAGCCGCGTTCATCATCTCGTACGTAGACCGTTCTTTCAGCACACCG
>JBAZWE010000103.1:0-5140 GCA_041660545.1 Thermoleophilia bacterium | reverse complement strand
AACGATGGCTGTCGACGTGATCGTTGCTGAACTGGGCGTCGTCCTCCACGATGAATATCACCGTACTCTCCCAGATGGGGCTCTTGCTCACTGCTTCGACCAGCTCGCCTACAGCGTAGTCGTTGTCCGCCATCATCGCGCTCGGGGATGAATTTCCCGGGTTGAGCCCCATGGTGTGATCGCGCATGAACCGCACGGTCATGAAAGCCGGAACGCTGTCGCCGGTCGGATTCTGCTTGAGCATCTGCTGGAACTCGCGGTTCCATTCTGAAAAACGGCTGGGCTGCGGCTCGACCGGCGAATTTTGCGATGCGTAATAGCCCGGTGGACTCCCGGTGGTCAGCGCCAGGGAGGCGGCATCGAAACCATGCTTCACCCAGGCGTCGCTGTCGGCATAGCCGAAATCGAACTTCCGGAAGTCGTAGTCACTATATCCGGGGACCTGCCCGCCGGGAGTCGGAATGTGTCCCGGGGGAGAAAAACCTGCCACCGAGGGGTAGTTGTCCGGTATCTGGAACGGAGGTTTTGCAGGGGCGCCGCTCGAGAGCATGAAACCATAGTTGCGATAGTTCAGTCCCGCATCTTTTACGCCATCCCAGATATAACCGCCGGGAGACTCGACGACATTCGGGATGCCAGGCACGGCCTGTTGCGTCGGCGAGAGCGGGTTCCCATCCTGATCCTGGGCCGGGTAACCACCGCTTATGTAGCCGTTTACCTGCCCTTCGTAAGGGTAATTGAGCTGGTACGTCGACAGGGAGAGCTGGTATACGTAAGGGATGCTCTTTATGGTGAACGCATTCGCCTGGCTCTGAGTGCACCACACCCAGCCTTCACCGCTCACCGGGGCATTGTTGTAGAAGTTGTCGAGCAGGATGAAACGCTCCGCCAGGGCATGCTGGTTAGGGGTGACATCCCTCCCGTAGATGGTCAGTGACGGATCCCCGTTTCCCTGTGGCAGATCGCCCAGAACCTGATCGTAGCCGCGGTTCTCCTTCACGATGTAGATCACGTGTTTGATCTTGTCCGATTTGATGCCAAGTTCTGCCAGCTTGCCATCGCCTGAGCTTCCCATGGCCGGCGTGTTCCTGTTGTTCTCGATCACCTGGGCAGTGGAGGCGGCGAGATTCGACGATGCCGTGGCCAGATCGATCCTGGAGACGTTCCCCGGGATGGAATTCAGGATATATCCCGGGCCGGGGAGGGCCGACCATACCGGGGGTTTGACGGCAAAATTGATGCCCACAACGTCGGGATCGAGATAGTTCAGGTTCGGATTGGGGTTCATCGCAGTGGTGCCCCATCCGTTTGTTACCAGCAACTTGCTGCCATCCGCGGCGGCCGTCAGGGCCGTCGGATACCATCCTACGGGGATGTAGCCGCTCAACTGGTTCGCCGCCGTATCGATTACGCCTACCGCGTTGAAATCGCCAAGGGACGCATACAGGGTCTTCTCGTCAGGCGACAGGGCCAGGCCCGAAGGAGAGACCCCGGGCAGATTGCTGACATCGGACGGGCGCAGGAGCACCGTCGCTACGACTCGGGGCTGGTCACCCGCGACGTCAACAACAGCTACCGTGTCACTTTCGGCGTTGGCTATATACAAAAGCGTCTGGTCTTTGTTCAGAAGAAGCGCGGACGGCTGGCTTAAGTTTGTTATCTTCGAGGCCAGGGTGATATTGCCGGGGTCGGCGGTGTTGAGGACATAGACGCTGTCATCCCGCTGGCTCGCGACATAGGCCCTGGTTCCATCGGATTTCGCGGTGACAGCATATGGAAAGGATGGCGTATTCGTGTTGGCATCGTCCATAAACGTGTAGCTGCCCAGCCGGGCGCCGTCGCTCGCACGGTACAACGAGAGCGTGGATGCCGGCTGGTAGACTGCCGTCAGGTCGACGGAAAAGTAATTGGCCATGAAGATGGTTCCGTTGGCAAAAGCAATGCCTGCCGGCTGGTCAACGGGCGTGTAGGGAAGCGGGTTTGTGGGGATGGTGCCTGTCTGAGTCAGTGTTCCATCGCTCGCCAGCGTCACCATTGCGACAGTCCCGTAAGCTCCCTGGGCTGCGTAGAGCGTGTAGGCGCCATTATGAGGAGTGGGATCGAATGCCAACCCGTAAAAGAGTCCGCCGTTCGGGACGTTTGGATCGTCCGCCGGAAAGGAGAGAGAATTGACTACCGCGCCGTCGCTTACCCTGATGGTACTCAGACGGGCATCCAGGCAACTGGACGTGGTTACGGCGTATTGTCCGTCAGGGCTGAGTACTATGTTGAGCGGCATATTCCCGACAGGATCGCTGATTAAGCCCACCGGCGATATCCGCCGTCCGTTCACGAGGATGTCGTCAGCAGATTGCGATGAGGGCTCAGAACCGCAGGATAAAACTGAGCAGAGGGCAGCCAGGAGCAACAGCAGAGTAAGAGCGACCGCAGCCCGGGTTGTCCGTATTCTTCGCATCGGATTTATGTCTGTCACTTCGTCAGTCACTACCCACTCCTCCTGATTATTGCGCCAGGAACCTGGCGATCCGGTTGGCGGCGTTGTCCCGAAGATCGAAATAGTAGAACGGGTAGTCGTAATTATGGTAGATGCCGCCGGCGACCAGCGCGTTGCCCGGCGCCAGCGTGCCCGGATCGGCCGTGCTGCAGATCAATACACCCTTCGCCGTATCGATCTGCGCATCCGCGTAATTCATGACCCGCTGTTGTTTACCATCCGCGTCCATCACCGCGTAACCGCTGCTGTCCTGGGAGATGCCTCCCAGGTTCTGCGCAGCGGTCGCCAGCGTCTGGTCAGTGGTCCAGGTGATGGGGTTGATGACCATGGCGCCCGGCAGCACGACAGGGTCGGGCACCTGGGTCGTGGGAGCCACCGTGTTGTACGAGATGATCACTCCCGTGTCGTCTGGACCGGTCGCGAACTTCAGCTCCGGGTTCTGCTGGAGGTATTGAGGCGTTATCGAATACCCGGGGACGTAGGCGGCGACCATCCGCTTGTAGACGTCCGGATTCTTTTGCATGTAGTCGGCCATGAGGTTGATCATTATGTTCGATCCCTGGGAATGAGCGGCCAGGATGAAGGGGCAGCCCTTGTTGTAGTGCGTGATGTAGTAGTCAAAAGCAGCTATCGAGTCCGTTGTCGGCTGGCCTCCCACTATCGTCTGTTGCTGGTCGAATGGCAGGGACAAGACCTGGATCGCGGCCTGCTCGTACCAGGGCGCGTAGATGTTGGCTTCAGTCTCAAAGGCGGAGGCCGTCCTTGAGAACGCCGCTCTCGCGTCTGTTTGCATCTGGGGGTTGTCGATCGCGCAGACAATGGGGTCGCTCGGGCTGGATTGCTGATAGACGGTCGGATAGAGGAAGAAGACGTCGACCGGCTTGGCGTCGGGCGAGGAAGGCAACGTCAGCCAGTTGGCCGTGTTCGAATAGTCGGGGCTCTGGCTGGCCGTAGAGGTGTTGGCTGTAGAGCTGTTTGCCTGAGTGCCGCTTCCGCTGCTTCCGCAAGCTGCCAGCATCACGGCCGTGCAAAGGATAGTGACTAAACTTATGATGATTCCCCACTTCTTCATAAACCTCATCCCCATGTCCAAGGATTTTTGCAGTTGAGGTTTATTCCCTAAGCGTGGTGTTTGCTAACATTTGTGCCGCAAAAAGCGTGTCAACTCCAACTCCATTCTCTATCAAATTGCGTTACACAGCTTAGTCATGCTGGAAGTACGAGCCCAGTTTGATGTCTGGTATTCGGACGTAAAAAATTGCTTGGACAAGGTATTTTCGAGGGGTAGGAAAGTGGCGGACTCTGTAGTTGCTTATCCGAACTTTTATATTCTAAGTCAGCTCGGGGGCACTGTGAAGGGAATTCAACAAATGCCTGCCGATTCTCACTGGGGCCGCTAAAGAGAAAATAAAGGATCGCGGCTATAAATACCATGCATAGACCAATTAAAGCCATTATTAGTGTAATTGTAATAACTAATAAATCGTAAAAGCTTTTTTCAGAGGGAAACCAGTTGCGTAAAGCTTTCCACTGTATGGGTGTTTGTGCAAGGAGAATCAAAATGAAAATCAGAAAGGAAAAAAGAAGCTGATGGTTACTCAAATCTACTATGTGACCAACTAATAAAAGGATCGCCGTATCCAGGATAAAAAGGCCCATAAACCAAGCTATTATGAAGATTATCTTAAAATCATTTTTGATGTATTGATTCTTAGACATATGGAAAGAAGTCTGAAACTACATCCAAATCGGATTACAAGGGGTAGGAAAATGGTGGGCGATGGCGGGCTCGAACCACCGACCCCCTGCGTGTAAAGCAGGTGCTCTCCCAACTGAGCTAATCGCCCTGACGTTCAGATGGCGGAAAAACGGGATCCTTCGCTGCGCTCAGGATGACAAAGCGCCACTCAGGATGACATTCCTTTCGCAGGATGCCATATCGTCCTCCAACCACCTGAAAAAAATTGGTACCCCCAGGGGAATTCGAATCCCCGCCGCCGCCGTGAAAGGGCGGTGTCCTAGGCCACTAGACGATGGGGGCAGATAAAATGGTGAGCCGTGCTGGGCTCGAACCAGCGACACCCGGATTAAAAGTCCGATGCTCTACCAACTGAGCTAACGGCCCACAATAACCGCATATCACCCGTTACGGATATCAACCGCTGCCTCGCGGACAATATAGTGTACCAGCAGCTTCCCCGCCGGGCAAACCTTGGCGACGGCGTCTTCCTGTGAGTTTTCCCTTTAAGTCGCCGGTATGAAACCTTGGCCGTGAAGAAAGGCAGGCGCTATCGAATGAACGGCGTGGCCGTGGGGAAAATACGAAACGCCCGGCTTATGCGGGTCCCGCCGGACGCCTAATGCAGGAAGTGCCGCGTCTTGGTGAAGATCATCGCCATATCATGCTCGTCACAGAGCTTGATGACTTCATCGTCGCGATTAGACCCGCCAGGCTGGATGACGACCGATATGCCCTTTGGTATTGCCAGGTCGAGCGCGTCCGTGAAGGGGAAGAAGGCGTCGGAGCCGACCGCCGCTCCCTGCAGCTCGCCCTGCGACTTGTCGAGGGCTATGTTCATCGAGTCGACGCGGCTCATCTGACCGGCGCCGATTCCCAGCGTAGCCAGGTTGTTGGCCAGGACGATG
>JBAZWE010000102.1:0-5365 GCA_041660545.1 Thermoleophilia bacterium | reverse complement strand
GACTTGATACCACAATCTGACCCATAAGTCTGCCGCGGGACGACAGGCGGCCGACAAGGATAGATTGTGATCCTGGAGGTGCCAGCGGTACTGTCTCCGGAGATACTTGATCGGCGTTTGTAGTGCAGAACGGACCCACACCCGAAACGAGTCCATTGAGGCTGTACGTGCTGACATCGACGGTTTTCCCTATACCCAGGTCCCAGCCATTTGTTTCCCCACATAAGGAGCGGATCACCAGATCGTTGGTTTTGTCATTAAACATCATCAGTGAAACCGCGGAAGCCTTGAGCGCATTCATCGCGGATTCGGTGAAATTGTCAACGATACTGCCGAGTTCCATGCTGGAACTCAAAGTGTTTGATACCTGGAAAAGAGTGGTGAGGGTGTTAAGGCGGCTCTCCGCCTGGTCGCGAATGCGAAGCATCTCGGTAATATCCCGGCTGATTTCAATACAGCTGGAGATGCGTCCGTCAGCATCGCGGACAGGAGAAGTAGTTGTCTCAAGCTGGCGGCGGATACCCATTCTGTCTATAACAAAATGAGAACGCCGCACGGTATCGCCATAGTTGAAACAGCGATCGAGAGGACAGCCACGGCAGACATGGTCGCTTGCCACATATAACTTATAGCATTGTTTCCCCACGCAGTCGTCACCGAAGATTTCCTTATGCGCCGAATTGGCGAACAGGATGGTCCGGTCCGGAGCGCGCACACAGAGGCTCTCGCCCATGGACTCGACGATGGCTGTCGATTTCTCCCTTTCACTTTCAACTTTTTCATGCAGACGGGTGCGAGACAGCGCCATGCCGATTTGTACAGCAACCGGACTTAAGAAATCCAGGCTTTCCTTTGTGAAACCAGCACCGGTTTTTTGTTCGTTGAGACTGAGTACTCCAACGACGCTGTTTTCATCCCTTATTGGGATACAGACGGCATCCCTGATGTTCTTGACGCCGACGAAACGCGGGTTGGGGTCATCATTGGTAATAAGCAATGGTTCACCATGTTTGACGACCCAACCTGCGATGCAATCACCTGAGTTGCGGGTGATATCCGGTTGAATGCCATCGGGGAGGCCGCTCTGGGCCGCGATTGTAAGCTCGTCGTCCTCACTGACGAGTATGATCGAACCGCTGGTAGCGTTCATGGCCTGGATGCAGAGCTGCAGACTGGTCTGCAATGATTTATTTATGCTGCCGGTTAGAGCGATTGCGTTAGAGATTTTGTAAAGCAGGCCAAGCTGTCTGGCGCGTTGCCGCTCTTCAGTCATATCGTGCAGTACGGCAAGCCGGCCTTCCGGAAGCCCGTCATCATCGAGGATGGCGCCGATGGATATGGAATAGCTTTTGCCATCCGCTTCGGCGTCCACGGTCACGCAACCGTTTCGTCTGTAGACGGCGCATCGTTCACAGGCATCGCGTTTCTGATTGAAACTTCCCTGGATCTCATCGTGACAATGGGTGCCGCATTGCTGCCAGCACCTTAAGTCATCGCTTTCATACGATGGACATTCCTTGTGGCCGCACTGGTTGTACTCCCAGCAACCGACCATATCCTCCACTTTGATCAATACTGGTTTCTCCATAATCCGGTCCAGTTCGGCGATGCCTGTTTTCCTCGAACCGGCAAGCCTGTCTTCCGTGCGACCAAGGATGGCCTCACCGGCTGGATTAGCGGAGACTATGAAACCATTATTGCCGAATACGACGATGCCATCAGTGATGCTCTGGTGTATAGAACGAAGCTTGCTCTGCTCGTTTAATAGGGAAACCGTCCTGATATTCAGGGAGGAGGCCATGCCATTGAACGTCTTGCCCAGCTTCGACAGTTCATCATTCTTTCTGATCTCGACTCTGCAGCTTAAGTCACCGGCGGAATACGCCGCAGCCGCATTGGCAATAGCCCGTACCGGGTGGGTTATACGCCGGGTCATCATCGCCGCGAAGGCTATTCCTGCAAGACCAATTACAGCCAGACTGAGAAGAACGGAGGTAAGGGCGGTTTTCAGGCGCCCGACAGTCTCGATCGCCTGTGAATCCTGACCGGCGCCCGGGTAGATGTCATATGTGCCCGACAGACCCCGCCATGCTACCAGCGCAGGGATTAGAAGCAACGATATTACCAGCAAGGTTGGCAGTATGATCCGAAAGCCAAGCCTTTCACGCAATGAAGGTCCCCCGCCTCTAGCCATTTGCACGCTTTCTTAGGTGTCTGAAGCGAAGCCAGTATCGGCAGCAGGGGGACAGTACTTAATAAGGAGACTAAAATAACAATATTAGGAGATTACTACGCCTTATGCGGGTGGTAAAATCGGTTGATTCACCGGCGGGGTTGCGGGAGATTGACCTTCAGCCGGAAATATCATGCCGCCGTCACCCTCCTGACCGGAAAGTTTGCGGTAAGCAATTGTCCAATATGTCGTGAAATAAGTGTTGGCGGCGCTCGTAGCAACGACTATCACAATCAACGGAATCAGCGTCAGCAAAGAAGCGACGAATACCTTGATCAGGGAATACTGTTCGATTGTGATTACCCAGGCGATGATCGCCGGAATCGCTGTAACGCCAGTGACGAGGAAAATAGCCAATATCGCGGCCGTACCCAGAGCCAGACTCAGCAAAAGTATCAAGAGGCAATGTCCCAGGTTGTCCATCATCACGTGCCATGCGCGGCGCAATGATTCCATGGGCCGCATGTCTTCGAGGATAACCGCCCTCTGGGCGAAGTTCATAAGGAGAGTGATCGGCGCCCAGTAAAGAAGGAGCATGCTGCAACAGGCCAGATAGCCGAATCCCACGAAAAATATGGGGATCAGTGAGAGGCCCATGACTGAAAGAATCGTCCTTCCGACCGTACCGGATGCTGCAAGGAAGAAGATCAGTATCCCAATCGCCAGGAAAATAAGGAAGATGCCTACTGCGATAAAGATAATGAAAAGGTCGAAAAGCAGGAGCCTGGTAAAGCTGCGCCGTCCGCCTGCCAATGCGGTTTTAAAGCTTATCTGTCCGCCGTCCCTGAGGTCGCGTACAGAGTTGATGACGGCGCCACGGCAGAAAATTGACCACAACCAGAAAAGGATATATACGGCGACGATGGCTATCCCGATTATTATCAGCAGCCTTACGTGAGCGCTGACCCAGTTTGAGAACTCGGTATCGAAATTGCTGGTGTTATTTCGGCTATTGTTTGAGGAGTCGAAGCTTGAGCTGAAATTCGGACTATTGAAAGACGTTATGCCTCCGGCAAACAGGCCGAAGAACCACAGCATCTTGTGACGCCAGGTAATACGGAAAGAATCGTTTATCAGTTCGCCGTATGCCAGGCGTCTTTTTGGCGGCCGGTATTGCATATGTTTACTTCTCCCCATTTTCCATTCGTGGTATGCCAAGATATTCCCTGAGTTCCCGGTGATTCCTGCGCGGCTCCAAGCAGGCTCCATTGCATAATATAAAAGCGATCGTACAAATCATCGCCGTCCATATTGAAAAATTTTTAAAGCAAGCGGCTTGAGATAGCTCGATATTGGGGAATACAATGTGTGCCATGGCCGGACAGACACTTTATATTGATTGCTTCTCCGGAGTTGCGGGCGACATGTTCGTCGGCGCGCTGCTCGACCTGGGCGTGGGGTCACTGAATCTGCTCCGTTCTGAGCTTGGCAAACTGGATATGGATGGCTGGACGATAGAGACCGAAAGTGTTTCCATTTCTGGTATAGCCTCCACCAGGTTCCTTGTGAAGCTCGAAGTGGAAGCGCAGGAACCACGCAGCCTTACGGATATCGAGGATCTGATTGCACGAAGCGATCTGTCGGAAAAAGTACGCTCCAAATGCATGGCGATTTTTGGACGGGTTGCCAGAGCTGAAGCAAGGGCACACGGGGAGTCGTTGGAGACGGTCCATTTCCACGAGGTGGGGATGGTCGACAGCATCATCGATATAGTAAGTACATGCGTGCTCTTTGAAGAGCTTCAACCGGAAGAGGTATATTGCTCGCCGGTGGCATTGGGGTCCGGGACGGTAAAAACAGCACACGGATTAATGCCAGTTCCATCACCGGCAACGGCTTTACTTCTGAAAGGCATCCCGGTGCTGCAGGGGGCGGAGCACCAGGAACTGGCCACCCCCACGGGCGCGGCGCTGGTCTCGTATTTTGGTCGCTATTTCGGTTATCTCCCCACCATGAAGCTGGGACCTGTGGGCTATGGTGCCGGAACGCGAGAGACAAAAGGGCCTAATCTTCTGCGCCTGATCCTCGGTGAACGTACCGGTGGTACGGGTAAGGCGGGTATAGGCGAGGAGATCGAGCAGCAGGTTCTGCTTGAGACGAATATCGACGATAGCACGCCCGAGCAGCTTGCATTTCTTGCGCAGCAATTGATGGAAGAGGGGGCAGCCGATGTCTGGATGACGCCGGTAGTCATGAAAAAAAGCAGGCCCGGGGTCGTACTTTCGGTTCTCTGTCCCATCGAGGAAGTCGAGGGCAGTCTGGATCTGATATTCACGGAGTCTTCAACATTCGGCGTCAGGGTAGAGAACATAGAACGTCATTGCATCGAGCGGCGGATTGAGAAAGTCGTAACCCGCTACGGTACGATCCGGGTAAAGATCGGAGTCTGGAAGAAACGTATTGTAACCACCTCGCCCGAGTATGAGGATTGCAGCGCGGCGGCGCTGGAACACGGCGTACCCATCGCTGTTGTGTACGACGCCGCAAGAGCGGCAGTCTAGCACCGCGACCTTCCCTTGATTTCGAAATAATGGCCGGCAGGATTGACGGTTATCCCCTCTGCGCATATAATGCCATTTCTTAGATTGTTCATTCATTCACAAACCCCAAGCTGAAAGGAGTGCATTGGTGTCTGGAACTACTGTCCCATCAGATATAGACATTGCACAGGCTGCGGAGATGAAGCCGATTACCGAGATCGCGGCGGATGCCGGGATACTCGAGGACGAGCTCGAACTCTACGGTAAATACAAGGCGAAAGTCGATTACATGTCGATCCTTAAAAGGCTCAAGGATGAGCCGGACGGCAAACTGATCGATGTCACCGCCATAACACCGACCCCGTGGGGCGAGGGCAAAACGGTTACCTCGCTGGGTCTGGCTCAGGCGCTGCGGAAGATCGGCAAGAAAGTGATACTCTGCATCCGCGAACCTTCCCTGGGCCCTGTTTTCGGCATCAAGGGCGGAGCGGCCGGCGGGGGGTACGCCCAGGCCATCCCCATGGAAGACCTGAATCTGCATTTTACCGGCGATATCCACGCGGTAAGCGCCGCCAATAACCTGCTGGCGGCGATGATCGATACCCAGTTGATGGAAGGACGCAACTCGCTCAACATCAACCCCTTGACCGTC
>JBAZWE010000101.1:0-5394 GCA_041660545.1 Thermoleophilia bacterium | reverse complement strand
TTGTCAACAATGGGAGTTTCGTCGCGACTGGGGACAAAAATAGTGGCTAGAGAGAAATCCATTGGTTCCATATTGTGGCGCGAGCAGAAACGGCTCTGGAAGAGTTGCCCGGGTCTGGGTCTGCAATCGCTCTGGGAGCGGGCCGTAGACTCCGAGGCTGCCGCCAACACCTCCGTCATCTCCATGCGAAAAGGCGTTATGACGGTGAGCTGTTCGTCAGGCGGCTGGGCTTGCGAGCTAAAGCTGAAAGGCGTTGAGCTGGCGAAGCGCATGAACGAGATGCGCCCCCCGGAAAAAGTGGTTGAAATACGGTTTGTTCACGAGGCTCATAATGGACGAAAATCACGCAAATAGCGGGAATGTTTTCCACTTTTTCATTTGGGGATGAACCCACCCTGTGATATACTTCTGGGAGTAATTTTTTAGGGTATTATCACCCCACACCGGAGGCCGCAGATTGAAGGAGCGCAGCCCTGTCTGAAGCGCTGTTTTCCCAACCTTTAATCGCCGTCCCAGCGTGCGGCGCCCCCGCTCCCCTTTAGAGCTTTTAATTGACAACAAACGAATGGACTATGCCAAAATCTAGTTACGACTCAAAAGATATCACCGTTCTCGAAGGTCTGGAAGCGGTCCGGAAAAGACCGAGCATGTATATCGGCTCCACAAGCGCCCGCGGACTGCACCACCTGGTCTACGAGGTAGTCGATAATTCGGTGGACGAAGCGCTGGCCGGTGGTTTTTGCACCGAGATCAACGTCGTCATCAACCCGGACAACTCCATAACAGTCATAGACAACGGCCGCGGTATCCCGGTGGCCCCTCACCCCAAATACAAGAAACCCGCGGCGGAGATCGTCCTCACCGTGCTGCACGCCGGGGGAAAATTCGGCGGCGAGGGATACAAGGTCTCCGGTGGCCTGCATGGTGTGGGGCTGTCGGTCGTCAACGCCCTCTCGGAGCTATTGACGGTGGAGATCAGGCGAGACGGTTACGTCTGGACACAGGCTTTTGAGCGTGGAGTGCCCACCGGAGAGCTTGCGAAGGGGAGCGCTACCCAAGATACCGGCACGTCGATCACATTTATGGCCGATCTGGAAATTTTCGAGGAAATCGACTACAAATTTTCAACGTTGTCACAACGCTTGCGCGAGATGGCCTTTCTCACGAAGGGCCTCAAAATCACGCTCAAGGACGAGCGGAGCGAGCCACAGGAGGCCGTCTACCACTACGAGAACGGCATCAAGGATTTCGTCGCACACATCAACAACAACAAGGACCCCATTCACAGCAGCATCCTTTACCTGGAGAAAGAGGGTAAGCGGGGCGAGGTAGAGGTGGCCATGCAGTGGAACTCCTCTTACGTGGAGAGCATCTTCTCCTTCGCCAACAGCATCAACACGCAGGAGGGCGGCACGCATCTCTCCGGTTTCCGTGCGGCTCTTACCCGCGTCATAAATGACTATGCCCGCACGAAGGGTCTGCTGAAAGAGAAAGAAGAGGCTCTTTCTGGAGACGATGTGCGCGAGGGCCTTTCGGCGGTCATCTCCGTCAAGCTCCGCAACCCCCAGTTCGAGGGACAGACAAAAACAAAGCTGGGCAACTCCGAGATGCGTGGTTTTGTCGAGAGCTCCGTGGGAGCCAAGCTTTCCGAATTCCTTGAGGAACACCCCGGCGAGGCCAAGCAGATCGTGACCAAGGCAGCCTCCGCCGCCCGCGCCCGTGCGGCCGCGCGGAAGGCGCGAGACCTCACGCGGCGCAAGAGTGTCCTGGAGAACAGCGCCCTGCCCGGAAAGCTTGCAGATTGCTCGGTCAAGGACCCGGCGGCCTCCGAGATCTACCTGGTGGAGGGCGACAGTGCCGGCGGTTCGGCCAAGCAGGCCCGCGATCGCGCTTTTCAGGCCATCCTGCCCTTGCGAGGCAAGATCATAAATGTCGAGAAGGCGAGACTCAACAATATTCTCGCCAACAAGGAAATCCAGGCGATGATAACCGCGCTGGGAACGGGTATAGCCGACGAGTTTGACATCACCGGCGCCCGCTACCACAAAGTCATAATCATGACCGATGCCGACGTTGATGGAGCGCATATCCGCACGCTCATCCTCACCTTCTTCTTCCGCTACATGAAAGAGATGATAGACGTAGGTTACGTTTACATAGCCCAGCCGCCATTGTTCCGCATAAAGCAGGGCGGTCAGGAGATATATGTAGACAAGGAGAGTCAGCTCGAGGAGCTTCTGTTGCGCGACAAGCTGGAGCTGATCGCCGTGAGCGGCGCAGGCAACGGCAAGGTGGGCGGCAAGATGACATTGTCCCAGGCAAAGTACCAGCGCTTCCAGCGGCTCTATAAGGAATATGATGGTTGGGACACCAAGCTGCGGGCGCTGTATGGAGACGGTGTGGTCGATTACATCCGCAGCCAGACGCTTTTGGAGAAGGACATCAAGGATTACGCTGCCTTCAGCAAGTTTTTAAAGACAAAAGAAGCGACTGCGAAATTCGACCGGCTGGAAGTGACCGGGGAAGACAAGGCGGCGGGTACGATCTCCCTCAAGGTTACGGACAAGCGTACCGGTGTGGCGCACGCGGTCGAGGTCAAGACAGAACTTCTTGCCGGCCGCGAGCTGGCGAGTATGCGCGATCTGTTCGCCAGGATGAAGGAGTTGCTGGGCGAGCCTCCGTTTCTGCTCACCATGGGGAAGAAGGAGCAGTCGGCGGAAAGCTTCGATGAAATGAGGACGGCGATCCTGTCCCTGGCCAAGGAAGGCATAAACCTGCAGCGGTTCAAGGGCCTCGGTGAAATGAACCCGGAACAGCTATGGGAAACGACCATGAACCCGGATACACGCACACTGCTTCAGGTGACCCTTGAAGACGCGGCCGCGGCGGACGAAATTTTTACGACGCTGATGGGCGACAAGGTGGAGCCACGACGCGCATTTATCGAGTCGAACGCGCGGCAGGTACGTTTTCTGGACATTTAAATCGGGGTCAACCCGCATAGACATAGATTTTTCAGCACTTGTTTGAGTTACCAGGTGTCACTGTACAAATCAGACAGCTACGACAGGGAGATTGACAGTTGGCGATAACCGATCTTGACGGACGCATAGAGCCACGCGAGCTCGAAGAGGAGATGCGGACCTCCTATCTTGATTACTCGATGAGCGTAATCGTGGGACGCGCGCTCCCTGACGTACGAGACGGTCTCAAACCAGTTCACCGACGTGTGCTCTACGCCATGCAGCAGTTGGGGCTCGCCTACAACAAGCCTTACAAGAAGAGCGCCCGCATCGTCGGTGACGTAATAGGTAAATATCATCCCCACGGTGATTCCGCCGTCTACGACACAATGGTGCGGCTGGTGCAGGACTTCTCAATGCGCTACCCGCTCATCGACGGCCAGGGTAATTTCGGTAGCGTCGATGGTGACAGCGCCGCCGCCTACAGATATACGGAAGCGCGCCTCTCGAAGCTTGCCATGGAGATGCTGCGCGATATCGACCAGGACACCGTCGACTTCATCCCGAACTTTGATGAAAGCACCGAGGAGCCGGCAGTCATGCCCTCCCGCTATCCCAACCTTCTGGTCAACGGCTCTAGTGGCATCGCGGTTGGAATGGCAACAAACATTCCGCCACACAATCTTGGCGAGACGATCGACGCCTGCGTCGCCATGATCGATAACCCGGATATTTCCATCGAAGGCCTCATGGAGCACGTGCCGGGACCGGACTTTCCCACGGGCGGCATCATCATGGGCCGGCGTGGCATCAGGGATGCCTATACCACCGGCCGTGGCCTGGTAAGGGTGAGGGCCAAGGCCCACTCGGAGCCGATCAAGGGAAAACGGGACGCCATCATCATCACCGAGTTGCCTTACCAGGTAAACAAGGCGACGCTGATCGAGAAGATAGCCGAGCTGGTGAGGGAACACAAGATAATGGAGATTTCCGATCTGCGTGACGAGTCCGATCGTAGTGGTATGCGCGTGGTAATCGAGCTCAAGCGTGACACCATCCCCAAAGTAGTTTTAAACAAGCTCTACAAACACACCGCCATGCAATCGACTTTCGGCATCATCAACCTGGCGCTGGTGGATGGCGTGCCGCGCACCATGTCGCTGCGGGAGATGATGCGCTGTTATATCGCGCATCAGCGTGAGGTGATAATCCGCCGTACGCGCTTCGAGCTGGAAAAGGCCCAGAAAAGGGCGCACGTTCTGGAGGGTCTGTTGACAGCTCTCGAGAATCTGGACGCGGTGGTCAAGCTCATACGTGCATCGAAGGACGGAGAGGACGCCCGCAACGGCCTCATCAAGAAATTTGAACTTTCCCTGATCCAGGCCCAGGCGATCCTGGACTTAAGGCTGCAGAAGCTCACGGGTCTGGAGCGCAACAAGATCAAGGACGAGCACAAGGACCTGATGGAGCGCATCGCCTGGCTCAAAGGCATCCTGGCTGACGAGGCCGAGGTCTACCGGCTTATCAAGGAAGAGCTGCTCGAGGTCAAGAGGATGTTCAATGACGAGCGCCGCACCCAGATAGCACCCGGCGAGGATGAGTTCGACATCGAGGATCTTATCGCCGAGGAAGACATGGTCATCTCGATCACCAACAGCGGTTACATCAAGAGCCTGCCGCTTAACACCTACCGCAAGCAGCGCCGTGGCGGGGTCGGCGTCATCGGCATGGACGTCAAGGAAGAAGATTTTCTCGAACACCTCTTCATCACCACCACTCATCACTACCTGTTGTTCTTCACCAGCGTGGGCAAGGTCTACCGGCTGAAAGTGCACGAGATACCGCTTGGAAGCAGGACATCGAAGGGGCGCGCCGTCGTGAATCTGTTGCCACTGAGAAGCGGCGAGCGCATCAAGGCGGTCGTGGCCACCAAGGATTACAAGGACGCGAAATACCTGGTAATGGCGACACGCAAGGGCCTGGTCAAGAAGACCGAGTTCGAGGCTTATAACACCGTACTGAAGGCCGACGGCATTATAGCCATCAACATCCGTGAGGACGACGAGCTCATCGCCGTGCGGCACTCCAACGGTAACGACGACATCCTGCTTGTGAGTGAGGGCGGTCAGGCTATTCGTTTCAATGAATCCCAGACGAGGCCGATGGGCCGCGCCACCAGTGGCGTCAAGGGCATGACCCTTTCCAAGGGCGACAAGGTACTCACCATGAACGTGGCCCGTGACGACGCCGACCTGTTCGTCGTAACCGACGGCGGCTATGGCAAGCGTACTCACATTAGCGAATACCCCCGCCACAACCGCGGCGGGAAGGGCGTAAGAACAATCAAGCACACCGAGAGCAAGGGCACGCTCGTCGCAGCCAAGGTTGTGCGTGACAACCACGAGCTGGTGCTCATATCCGCGGATGGCAC
>JBAZWE010000100.1:0-5697 GCA_041660545.1 Thermoleophilia bacterium | reverse complement strand
ATCGCCGTCGCCAGCGAGGGCAACACCGACATCGCACATTACAGCGACGACGTGATGTTCGTCCCCAAGACCTCGGAGATGCTCTCGCCCCTGCTTACCGTCGTCCCCCTGCAGCTACTCGCTTACTACATCGCCCGCCTGAAAGGCTGCAACGTGGATCAGCCCCGCAACCTTGCCAAAACGGTCACAGTCGAATAAAAACAACCTGCACCATAGCGGTACGATTCTAGCCGTCTGGTTTATTTACTCCCCCATCGATGGAATAATTGCGTTTGAAAGGGGCGACATCTTCCCAACGTGCTGGTAGGCATAGACATAATCGAAAACGAGCGCTTCGCCCACGCCCTTGAGAGGCACCCGGGTATGATTGAGCGCGTCTTCACGCCGGACGAAGCAACTTATTGCCGGTCGCGGCCAAACCCGGTGCAACACTTCGCGGCCAGGTTCGCCGCCAAGGAGGCGGTAGGCAAGGCGCTGGGCACCGGCGTCCTGTCCTGGCGTGAGATCGAGATCGGTTCGGGGGGGAAACCGGACGTCCGCATCAGCGGCTCCATGAAAAAAGCCGCGGAGCGTCTGGATGCCGGCCCGCTGTCTTTATCCATGAGCCACTGCGGCGCTGTCTCAGTATCCGTGGCGGTTGCCGCTGTAGCAGACAGCGGAGCGTTGCCGGACCCTGGTGCATCCAATGACAGTCCCCGACCATAAGATCGATAACGTGCAGTCGCTACGTCATAGCGCAGATTCATTAACAGGGGAGGACCAATGGCTGAACTGAATGAAGTAATCGCATCTCATTTTCTTCCTGTATATACAGCCGGCCAGATGCGCCGTACAGACGCGGCCGCCATCCGGGGTCTGGGTATTCCTGGAACCGTCCTGATGGAGCGGGCCGGCATGGCCGTGGCCGAGCACCTGCTTGAACATTTTTGTGAACATCATTGCTTTGTGGTGCTGGCCGGCAAGGGAAACAACGGCGGCGACGGATTCGTGGTCGCACGACATCTGATCGAAGCCGGGGCCGACGTTCAGGTCCTTGCCGTCGGCGCGGCCGGCGAATATCGGGGCGACGCCCTGGTAAATCTCAAGATCCTCGGGAAAATGGGACTTGGTGTCATACACGTTCCCGGTGCGGCGGCCCTCAGGCGCGCGCTTTTGGCGGACTGCATCATCGTGGACGCGATCTTCGGTACGGGTTTTTCCGATGAGCCCCGTGGTAAGGCAGCCGAGTTCATTAAAATCGCCCGCTCCGCATCGGAGAACCAGGGGCTACCCGTGGTTGCGGTCGACATCGCCTCGGGAGTCGATGCCTCGAACGGCGCGGCCGCCGCAACGACCCTGCCGGCAAATACGACGGTGACCTTCCATGTACCCAAGGTTGGTCATTTCGTTGCGCCCGGCAGCTATTACACAGGTGACCTGATCCTGGCTGACATCGGAATTCCCGAAAGCTGCTCGGTCCCGGCTGACCATTTTCTTATCGATCCGGATGTGCTGGCCGCGATAGTCCCGCCAAAAATGGATTACGACCATAAGTTCAGCGTCGGGCGTGTTCTCGTAGTCGGTGGCTCCACCGGACTGACCGGCGCCGCGTGCATGGCGGCAGAGTCGGCACTAAGGGCGGGCGCCGGTGTTGTGACTGCGGCCATCCCCGCGAGCTTAAACCACGTTTTCGAGGAAAAACTTCTGGAAGTAATGACTTTGCCGCTGGCGGACAACGGCGCGGGACGCCTGGCTATGGCCGGGATGGAAAGACTCATCGACGCATCGGAGTCGGTGGATTGCATCGCCCTCGGACCGGGTCTGGGCAGAGACCCGGGTAGCGCTTCCCTGGCGGTGAAATTCATGGCGGCCTGCGAGAAGCCGGTGGTTCTCGACGCCGACGGCCTCAACGCCTTCGCCTCAAAAGCCGGCGCCCTGAAGAAACGGCGCGCGGCTACCGTGCTTACGCCGCACGCCGGCGAGCTCGCAAGCCTTCTTGATGTGCCGACAGGCGAAGTAACCGCCGGCCGGCTTGGGCACGCCCGTACTACCGCCAGAAAAACCGGCGCTATTGTCGTCCTCAAAGGCTCATCCACAATAATCACGGACGGAAAAACAACCCTGTTGAACCCCACGGGCAATCCGGGTCTGGCCACCGCCGGTTCTGGAGATGTGCTGACAGGCGTGATCGCCTCGCTGCTGGCCAAGGGTCTCGACCCCCTCATCGCGGCCGGCGCTGCTGTCTTTCTCCATGGCCAGGCTGCCGATATGGCGGCGGATGACCTTGGAAATGACAACCTGATTGCTTCAGACCTGATAGAATATTTGCCGCTGGCATTCGCCAGCCTGGGTGAAGAGGACCATGAAGACCAATTCCACGGCTACCGAAAGGACCGGCCTTGAAAGATCTGACCGCCGCCGACATCATGAAGAAAAACGTAGTAACCGTGAAGGAAGAGACCACGGTAGAAGACCTGGCCAGGCTGCTCTCGAAACACAAGATCAGCGGCGTGCCCGTGGTCAACGATGATAATCAGGTCGTCGGCATCGTCTCCGAGGGAGACCTGGTCTCACTGGATGCCGACATACATTTCCCGCACTACGTCCAGTTCCTCGACAGTGTCATCTTCCTGGAGAGCACGAAGAAGTTTGAGGAGCGGGTTCGCAAGGCAGCGGCAACCGCGGTCGCGGATATCATGATCAGCGACGTGATCACCGTACAGAAGGACACGCCGGCCCATGAAGTCGCGACCGTCATGACCGACAAGCAGGTCAACCGCCTGCCCGTGCTGGACGGAGACGTACTGGTGGGTATCATCACCCGGGCCGATCTGGTTCGGGCAATCTCCGGGAGGTAGCTCGTGCGTCGAGCGCTGGCCACGATCGACCTCGAATGCGTGCGCCACAATGTGAATGCCCTGCGTCAGCGTCTTTCGAGAGGTTGTTCCGTAATGGCCGTGGTCAAGGCAAACGGTTACGGGCACGGCGCCGTGCAGGTAGCCGGCGCAAGTATCGACGCAGGCGCGACCACGCTGGGTGTTGCGACGGCCGCCGAAGCGTTGGAACTCAGGGAGGCCGGCCTTTCGTGCCCGATTGTGATCCTCGGCCCCCTTACGGGAGCTGAAGCGCAAACAGCCATCGATTGTGACGCCGAGATCATCCTCTGGACCCCGGCGTTTCTCAAGACTCTCGTCCACCTGAAATATGAAAAAGACCGCCAGCTCGGCGTACACGTCAAGCTCGACACAGGCATGCGGCGCCTTGGTGTCTATCCTCGCCAGCTTCCAGATCTTCTTGACCTGATCGAGTCAGAGCCCGCCGTGAAGCTTGTCGGCCTGATGACGCATTTTGCCACCGCGGACGAGGACGATGAAGATTTCCTCAGCTACCAGCTGGGCGTCTTTGAGGAAGCCACCCAGGTCGTCCTGCGCACCGGCACCAGGGCAAGCTACCATTGCGCCAACAGCGCCGCGACCCTACGCTATCCGGAATCTCATTTTGACATGGTCAGATGCGGCATAGCCATATACGGACTCTCGCCTTTCCAGACAGACGCGGCCGCCGACGGTCTGCGGCCGGCGCTCGCCCTCACCTCTTACCTGGCCGACATCAAACCTCTGCTCGAAGGTGACGCGGTCGGTTACGGCCGGACCTGGACCGCTCCGGAAACGACAACGATCGGCGTTGTCCCCATAGGCTACGGCGACGGTTTCAGCCGGCGTCTCTCAAACAAGGGACGCGTTCTCATCGGCGGTAACTCGTACCCGATCGTTGGCAGAGTCTCAATGGACCAGATCACGGTCGACCTCGGTCCCGAGCCCGAGATACAGGCCGGCGCCAAAGTCTCGCTCATCGGGAGCCAGGGCGATGATGCTGTCACCGCCGAAGAGATGGCTCTCTTGCTTGATACGATCAACTATGAGATCACCTGTAACATTTCCTCCAGGGTGGAAAGAAGGTATACGGGATAAGAATAGATCCTGCGACAGCGGCGATCTGTGTGGCTCGGGATTTCCTCACTGATTCCGGGGTCACGGCCTGGCTCGTGGGGGGAACCGTGCGCGACCTTCTGCTCAAGAGAGAGCCCGGCGATATCGATATGGTCACGGACGGACCTCCAGAAGCAGCAGCGCGGCGTTTCGCCGATAAAATCGGAGGCAGCTACTTCCAGCTATCCGAGGAATTCCAAAGCTGCCGTGTGATAACCGATGATCATCGCACTACCTACGATTTCTCTTCGCTTCGCGGCGCCGGTATAGAAGCCGACTTGAATCAGCGCGACTTTACCGTTAACGCCATGGCGGCCAGGCTTTTCGATGGGGAAATAATCGACCCTCTGGGCGGGCTTTCAGACCTTGAGTCCCGGCTGCTGGTTCCCGTCGATGATGCGATCTTCGACCACGATCCCTTAAGGCTGCTGCGCGCCTTGCGACTTGAGAAAGAGTTGGGCTTTAGTGTCTCCGGAGTGCTGGAGACACTCATCCGGGCAAAATCCTTGCTGGCCACCAGGCCTGCGGTCGAACGTATCTGGGCCGAGATGGGCCACCTGCTCGAAGCCCCGGGTGCCGCCCCGGCCACCCGCCGCATGGACGAGCTGGGTCTTCTGGAAATCCTGCTACCGGAAGTGCACGCACTCAAAGGCGTCAGCCAGAACGAGTATCATCATCTCGACGTCTATAACCACGTACTTGCAGCCTCGGACGCGCTCGACCGTGTAATCGAGGATCCCGCTGTCATTTTCCCACGGCAGGCGGAAAGAATCCTTGAACGAAGCAATCTCCGCATCGCCGGCGACGCCAGCTGGCGCTTCGTCATGGGCTATTCCGCCATAATGCACGATATCGCCAAACCACACTGCCGGTTCACCGATGAGTCCGGAGATTTCCGTTTCTTTGAGCACGATCGCATCGGCGCCCAGATGGTGGGCGAAACGCTCACGCGCATGAAGGCCAGCTCCGGGGCAACAAGGGCGATTACGCAGCTCGTGGCGTGTCACATGCGTTTTGAGGGCCTCAAACAGAGCGTTCCTCCCAGCAGTCGGGCGCGTCTGCGCTACCTTCGCGCCACAGAACCATATACTCCCGAAGCAATTATCCTTTCGGTCTCCGACCAGCTTGCGGTCAGAGGACCGAAGACGACGGATGCCGCTATCGAAAGGCACCTTGAGCTCGCCGGCGAAATGATGGATGAGAGCTTCGCGGACCAGGAAGCTCAGGCCCTGCCAAAGCTGGTCGGTGGTGATGAGCTTATGCGGGAGCTGGTTTTAGAGCCCGGGCCGCAGGTGGGCAGGCTCCTGGACCGAATACTCGAGGAACAGCAACTTGGCAATATCAGCTCACGCCAGGAGGCGCTTCAGCTGGCGATGCGGATACTGCGGGAGGACCAGGAGAATTGAGCCATATCGCTCAAACTAACCAGGCCGGCGGCATAACCCTGAACACGTCAGGACCATGAGCGGCGTCTCTGAGCCTGCAAAGACCCGATATCGGCTGAAGATACTTCCCGCCGGGAAAAATGACCGCGTGGTCGAGATATCCGGCAGCGATGGGAGTCCGGTCAAATACGTGTTTTGCCCTCATCGGCTGGGCAAATCCAGCGAGGACTTTCTTGATATCCGCATGCAAAAAGACTGGGAAAGCATGGACGCCGACGAATTTGAAACCAAATACTCGTTACTGGAGTCCTGATGCCTTCCACGGCCGCTGCTGAGTCTGCCAT
>JBAZWE010000099.1:0-5887 GCA_041660545.1 Thermoleophilia bacterium | reverse complement strand
GCCATGTGCTCGCGCGTCTGGGGCATTACGCCGTCGTCGGCCGCGACCACCAGCAGGAAGATGTCGATGCCGCTCGCGCCCGCGACCATGTTGCGCACAAAGCGCTCGTGTCCGGGGACGTCGATGACGCTCAGCTTCGTGCCCGAGGGCAGCTCCAGCTCGGCGTAGCCCAGCTCGATGGAGATGCCGCGTTCCTTCTCCTCCTTGAGGCGGTCGGTATCGATGCCGGTGAGCGCCTTGATGAGGGCGGTCTTGCCGTGGTCGATGTGGCCGGCGGTGCCGAGGACGAGGTGTTGGGTTGGATTCTTCGTCGCTAACGCTCCTCAGAATGACAAAAAAAGGGACAACTTCCCAGAATGACATTCAAATGTGCTCCTCAGAATGACAAAAAAAGGGACAACTTCCCAGAATGACATTCAAATGTGCTCCTCAGAATGACATAAGAAGAAATTTATTTATGTATCAAGCGCCTGCCGTACTGATTCCGCCAGCTCCGACACCTGTTCCGGCAGCACCGTCCGTACGTCCAGCAGCAGATGTTCCTTGTGGATGCGGCCGATGACCGGCGGATCGGTATGTCGCAGGCGTGCGGCCAGGTCGTCGACGGTTATCGATGACGGGCTTATGGTGCATACCCATGAATCCAGCTCCAGCAGTGGCAGGGCGCCGCCGCCGACTTTCGATGCGGCTTTCTCCACCGCAACAGATGCAGCACCGCCGACCGCCTTTTTAAGGCCGGCCGCAAGCTCCTCGGCCCGCGCCTTCAAGGAATCATCACTCTCGCTCAACATCCTGAGCGTGGGAATCTTCTCCATCGCTGTCTCGGGTTTTAAGTACAGCGCCAGTGTCGCCTGCAGCGCCGCCAGCGTCATCTTGTCGACTCGCATCGCCCGCGCCATCGGATGCGCCTTCATCTTCTCGATGTACTCGCTCTTGCCGACGATTATGCCTGCCTGCGGTCCACCGAGCAGTTTGTCGCCGCTGAACGTGACCACGTCGACACCGGCGGCGAGGCTGTCGTGCACCGAGGGCTCATCGGCAAGCGCCGGCAGCTCGGCCAGGGCGCCGCTTCCTAGGTCATCGACGACAACCAGCCCGTGTTCGTGCCCCAGCGCCGCCAGCTCGGCGATATCCACTTCGGCGGTAAAGCCTACTACCTTGTAGTTACTGGAATGAACGTGCAGCAGCATGGCGGTCGCCGGCCCGATCGCCTTCTGATAATCCATAAGTTTGGTCTTGTTGGTCGTACCCACCTCGACCAGCCGCGCCGTGCTCGAAGCCATGATGTCGGGAATCCGGAAGGAGCCGCCGATCTCGATCAGCTCGCCGCGTGAGACTATAACATCGCGGCCACCGCCGAAGACGGCCAGCGCCAGCAGCACCGCCGCGGCATTGTTGTTGACCACGAGGGCGTTCTCGGCGCCGGTCAGCGCCATGATGATGCGGGTGATATGGTCGTGGCGCGAGCCGCGCTTGCCGGCTTCGAGGTTGTATTCGAGGTTGGAATAAGATGCGGCCGCTTCCGTGACGGCATCGATGGCCTCCGGAGCAAGAACCGAGCGGCCGAGGTTGGTGTGCACGACGACGCCCGAGGCGTTCACCAGGCGCTTCAGGCTCGGCAGGAAAACCGTGGCGGCTTCGTCTGTAACAGCGCGCACCAGACCCGCGGGTTCCAGAGCAGCGGCATCAGGCACGTGTCCCGCCAGAATCTCACGCCGCAACCTTTCTATGACGATGCGCGCGGAATCGACCACAAGCTCCCGGCCGAAATCATCTATAACTGCCGCAAGATCCGGTATCTCGACGACCTCCTCCACCGAGGGCAGCGCCCTCAGCGATTCCGCCTGAAGGCTGGAGATGCCGCCTTTGCCTGCTTTCTTGCCCGGGCTCACCTGCTATCCCTCCATCAGCTTCTCGAAGGCGGCCGAATCAGTCTCGACCAGATGTATGACCTGGTTGAGCTGGCCGAGAGTATCGCGATCCAGGTTTCCCTCACGGAACCCCTCTTCTACATCGTTATACCTCTGCCGCAGGCCGTCGATATGCGGTACCAGCTTCTCGATCTGCTGCCTGACTGCTTCCAGGGCCTCGTCATTGCACATGCTTTCCTCCATGGATATTATTTCTAGATTCACCGAGACTTTACTCTACCCACCGGCCGGGCGGGTGTAAAGCGAATATGGGCTGAACATTGGCGGAATATCAGGGTTCAGGCCATATTGAAGCCGGTCTTTAAGATGTATCAGACTTGCCCTTGGAGCCAAATGTTCGTAGGATATTTAAGATGAAGTTTTTCTCTGATAAGCAGGCCACTGATAATAGTGGCTGCAGGGTCGATCTCCACCTCCGTTCCCGTTTTTCAAAAGAGTCGGACCTTTGGCTGTTGAGGCAGGCCGGAATAGGTGAGAGTAACACCGACCCCGAAACCGCTTACGAACATGCCAAATCGAGAGGGATGACCTATGTCACCCTCACCGATCACAACACAATAGAGGGTGGGCTGCGCCTTACCGGGCACAAGGACTTCTTTTTAAGCGAGGAAGTGACCACCTATTTCCCCGACGAAGATGTGAAGCTGCACACGCTGGCGCTGGGGATCACCGAAGAGCAGCATCGCGAGATACAGGGGCTCAGGCGGAACCTCTATGACCTGATCGCCTATTTCAATCAGCAGGACATCCTCTATTCGCTTTCCCATCCGCTCACGCGTCTTGGCGGGGAACTGACTCCCGGCCATGTCGAGCGGTTGATGCTGCTGTTCCCCATCTGGGAAGTACACAACGGTTCGACCCTCGAAAGCGAAAACCTGATGTCCCGGCAGCTGGCCGAGAGCTGTACGCCCGAGAAGCTGAAGATTCTCGAGGAGCGTCATGACCTTGTGGCGGTGCCGCGTAAACATATAACCTATACGGCCGGCTCTGACGATCATGCCGGTTTTGATATCGCCAGCGCCTTTACTTCGACACGGAAAGTGGACAGCATCGCCGCCTATCTGGCTGAGATCAAGGCCGGTCGCAGTGGTATACAGGGCGAACATGGCAGCACGCTCAAGCTTGCCGATACGATGCTGGGTCTTTTTGCCCACGGTGTCGACGCCGGTATGGAAGCCGGGAACGGCAAGGCGAAAGATTCGGGCCGCAACTCGAACTGGCTGGCCGGCTGGTCCGGCATGGGCCTCTTGAGTTCGGCGAAGGACAGCGGCCGCAAATGGATGCACCTGGTGTCACTGGCGGTGGGCGGCGACGGCTCCGGCGGGCTTTTCCGTACGGTCATGTCGAACGCGGACCTGCGCCGCTCTGTCGTGCCTCTGCTGGCGGCGACGGTCAGCCCCGGTAAAAGCGGCGGCGAGAAATTCCACAAACAACTGTTCTCACTTGTCAACGCAGCCTGGACGGCAGGGATGCGCTCCACGCTCTCTGATCTTTCCGAAGTCAACCTTTTCAACTTCGTCGATAACCTGGACAAGATCGGCAGGCTGGTTACTCTGCAGGCTCTGCTTTTCCCGCACTCGCTGGCCGCGAATTATCACAGCCGGCAACGGCATTTCATGCGCCGGCTGAGAGCGCAGATGTTGCCGGACACTCCCAATGGCGACGGCCTCTGGCCCCGCGTCGGCATGTTTACCGACACCTATGATGAGGTGAACGGTGTCACCAGCATCCTCAGGCGCCTGGCGGAGTTCAGCCGTCAAAACGACAGGCCGATGGACATCATCACCTGTGGCGACGGGGCAGATGCAACCGGGCGTGTCGTCAAATTCCCGGCTGTCGCTTCGGTCCACCTGCCTGAATATAGTGAGCTGGAGCTTTCAATACCGCCGGTGCTCAAGGTTATCCAGCATTGCGAGCAGCAGAATTTCGACGTTATTCACGCGGCTACGCCCGGACCCATGGGTCTGGTAGCCTTCATGGTCTCAAGGATACTGCAGGTTCCCTTCGTTTCAAGCTTCCACACGGATGTTCCGCGCTGCGTCGGCCGCATAACCGACGACAAGCTCAACGAGGAGGCCGCCTGGACTTATACACGCTGGTTCTACCGTCGCAGCGACCTCACCTTCGCGCCATCGGTCTACAGTTGCCAGGATCTGGCCAGCCACGGACTTGACCGGCGCAAGATGGCCGTGCTCTATCAGGGTGTTGATTGCGACAGGTTCTCTCCCGAGTTCAGTTCACAAAGAGCTCGCCGGGCGCTGGGCGGCAAGAGGCGCAAGCTTCTCCTTTTCGTGGGCCGGCTCTCCGTGGAGAAAGATCTGCGTTTTCTGGCGGATGCTTATCTGGCCCTGGCCGCGAAGCGCGATGATGTCCATCTCGCCTTCGTCGGAGACGGTCCTCTTCAGGGTGAACTTCAGGAACAGCTCGGGGATAAAGCCACCTTCACCGGCTGGCTCAAGGGACAGGAGCTGGCGGAAGCCTTCGCGTCGGCGGACCTTTTTGTATTTCCCAGCACCGTCGATACCTCGGGTCAGGTAATTCTGGAAGCGCAGGCTTCCGGGTTGCCCGTCGTTCTTTGTACCGAAGGCGGTGCTCTGGAAAACATCGAGCCGGGTGTGACGGGACTTACCGCACAAAGCCGGAGCGTCTCGGATTTCAACTCCAAGATCGAGTTGCTCATCGACGACGACGATCTGCGCGGGAGAATGGCCGCCCAGGCGCGTCGTTCCGCAATGGGACGAACCTGGGAGAAAGTCTTCGGCGATCTCTTTGACACATATTCCAAGCTCGTGGAAGTCTCGCGTCTGGAGCTGTCGGAACAGATGCTGGAATCCCGGCAGGATGACGGAGAAACAAGCGGCGAATATTATGAGGACACGTCCCAGGATGAAATCATAAGTCTTGCAGGGAAAGTGTTCACCGCTAACCTGACAGGCCGGGCTGTTTCCGACAAATAGCCTGACGGCCGGGCTTTTCGATTCGGGAGATGTTCCAGATGGAACCCACGCCGCCCGATATGCACACAGAATCGTCCAACCCGGGATTCCCCGCTTTATTCCTGTTCGCCCATCACGATGATGAGATCTTTATCGCTACGACCCTTCAGGCGCTCGCAGTTCGCGGCGATGTTTCCGCGGCGTGGGTGACGCGAGGCGGTTTGCATGGTGGCAGGCGCGAGGCGGAGTCGCGCCGGGCGATGGACATTCTTGGAGTTCATCCACAGAGGCTGCATTTCTTCAGATTGCCTGACGGGCGGGTGCTCGAGCACACCGACGAAGTAATCAGCAGGCTGACGCGACTGATTCAGAGACTAAAGCCCGCATCGGTTTTCGTGCCGGCTTTCGAGGGTGGGCATCCCGATCACGACGCCGTGCAACTGGCCGCAGCCGAGGCAATCAGGCGCTGTGTTCCCGACTCATCCGGGGACAGAAGCAGACCACAGCTTTACGAATTTCCTCTCTACAACAGGCGCGCCGCGCGTTTTCTTTCCGTGGGTGAACTCATGCCGGAAGCGGTGCCAACCTTGCGCACCGCCGTGAAACTAAAGGACAGGCTGATCAGGAGGAAGCTCATGGTAACGTTCCGAAGTCAGCGTCTGATCTTATGGCCGTTGCTGGGTCTTAAAGGAGGACCGATGATGTTGCATGCGGGAGGGGAACCATACCGCTGCGTGCCTCTGGACCGTGATTATTCCGTCAGACCTCACCCGGGCAGGCTGGCATATGAGTTCTATACGCCCGTCAGGTTTGCGCGCTTTGCAAAAACGGCGGGGTTGTTGCGGCCAGGCGGTCTCTAGTCGTCCTGCTTCTCTTCCAGAAGATCGGACAGAAACAGGTCGCAGGTTCCCTCGAAGTCGACTTCGAAAATCTTGCCGGTGTCTTCGGCGCCGGCCATGCAGTACAGGACCTCGACCCCGGGTTTTTCGTCGATGTCGATCGGGTCGGAATAGGAACACA
>JBAZWE010000098.1:0-5954 GCA_041660545.1 Thermoleophilia bacterium | reverse complement strand
TCAGACGCGCGTGTTTTCTGGCGGACCTCGACAGGCAGGTCTTGGGGAACAATCACCTCACCTGCGCTCAGTATGGCGGCGCGCTCGATCGTGTTTTGCAGCTCACGCACGTTTCCCGGCCAGGGATGTGACTCAAGCAGTCTGATGGTCTCAGACGAGAGCTTCTTGGCTGGGGCGAAACGCACAAGGAAATGCTCCGCCAGCAGCTTGATGTCGCCGACGCGTTCTCTTAAGGGCGGCATGGTTATGGGGATTACATTCAGGCGATAAAAAAGATCCTCGCGGAATTCACCGGTTTTTATCAAGGCGGAGAGATCCCGGTTTGTGGCGCCGATAAGACGCACATCGACGCTGACCGTCTTCGAACTGCCCAGCCTTTCGAAGCTCCGGTTCTCAAGCACCCTGAGCAGTTTCACCTGCACGGTCGGCGAGATGTCACCGATCTCGTCGAGGAAGAGGCTGCCGCCATCCGCAAGTTCGAAACGTCCTGGCCGCGAATCGACGGCGCCTGTGAAGGCGCCTTTCTCGTAACCGAAGAGCTCGCTCTCAAGCAGGGTCTCAGGCAGCGCCGCGCAGCTCAACTGGATGAACGCCCCCTTGCTGCGGTTGCTCTGCTCGTGGAGCGCCTTGGCTATGAGTTCCTTGCCGGTGCCGCTTTCACCGTAGATCATGGCTGTGGCCTCGGAAGCCGCCACACGGCCTACCGTTGACATTATCTCTTTCATCTGAGGGCTTTTACCGATGATGCCGGATGTATCATATTCACGGTCAAGCTCACCGCGCAGGTAGTCCACCTGCTGCTCGAGCTTGCTGACCCGAAGGGCCTTCTCCACCGATAATTTCAGCTCTTCGACATCGAAGGGTTTGGTCAGATAATCGGTGGCCCCGGCTTTCATTGCCTGGACGGCGCTTTCCACGTTGCCATGTGCGGTAAGCATGATCACCGGCAGGCCTGGGTGATCTTTTCTGATCATGGTAAGGGTCGTGATGCCGTCCATGCCGGGCATGCGCTGGTCGAGAATAATCATGTCGGGCAGCGACTCCCCGAAGGACTTGAGGGCTTCTTCGCCCGACGCCGCCTCGCGCACATCGTGCCCCGCGCCCTTTAAAGCGCGGCCAACAACGAAGCGCATGTTTTTTTCATCATCAACTATCAGGATGGTGCCAGACATAAACTGGATCCTCCGTGGTTATTTATACGGAACTCTCAGATTCTTTCTCAGCCGGTTCATTCGCCGGGCCAGCCGAATCTTCCTGCCTGCCTTCGGTTGCTGGCCGCGAATGCGCCAGGGGCAGGCCGACAATAAAAGTGCTTCCCTCACCCGGACGGCTCTCGACTTTTATAAAGCCGTTGTGGGCATCCACGATTCGGTGGACGATGGAGAGACCCAGACCGCTGCCCTCGGCTCTGGTGGTGTGAAATGGGTCGAAGATGCGTTCCTTCTCCTCTTCCGTGATGCCGACGCCGGTGTCGGTAAATGAAATCCTTAAGTAGCCATCTGACGCGGCGGCGTCGATTGTGATGTCCCCGCCATCCGGCATGGACTGAATCGCGTTGGAGATGAGGTTGACAAAAATCTGTTTCAGCCTGTCTTCGTCCGCATAGATGTCGGGTAGTACGTCGGGATAGTCCTTTCGCACGACAATCTGCTGCTGCTTGGCGAACTGCTTGGTAAGCAGTATGACCTCATCGATGACATGCCGGGGTTCGATCATCTCGAACCGGGATTTGGAAGGACGGCCGAAGTCCAGCAAGGCATTGACCACCGAGTCGAGCCGGTCGATCTCCTGAATCATAACATGAGTCAATTCCGCATCCTGGCAGCCATCTTCCATCTCCTGTTCCATCATCTGCACGCTGGCCTTGATCACACCAAGCGGATTGCGCACCTCGTGCGCGACTCCGGCGACAAGCTCGCCAAGGCCGGACAGCTTGTCGGCCCGCAGCAGCTGCTCCGTAAGATCCTTCACCTCGGTGAGGTCTTCGAGGGTGATGACGATGCCCACCGTCTGGCCCCGGCTGCGATGAGGCGTGACTCTCACCGCCACCGTCACTGGTTTCCCGTTTGATGTAAGTTCCGTCTCCATGGTCGCGCGGCTCTGTTCTTCTGTGAGAACCAGCTCAGCGGCCCTCAGCAACTCCTCATGTCCTTCGAAGACTTTTTCCAGGGGGAAGGCGACCATGTCGTCTTCATTGCGAGCCATAATGCGTGCCGCGGCCGGGTTGACCGTGACCACCCGTCTATGGCGGTCAACGGATATGACGCCGCTGCTGATGCTGCTTAAGATGCTCTCGGTGTATGCCTTCATGTTGCGCAACGCGGTCTCGCGGTTCTCGATCTCCTTGTTGAGTTCCAGGACCTCCTCGTAGCGCTGTTGCTGACGGCGCCGCGAGTCAACGACGGCGCCGGTCGTGAAGGCGACAACATTGTAAAGGATGACTTCAAAGAAGTTCTCCAGAGAGCCGCTTTCGGAAAAGCCTCCCAAAGACATGAAGGCATAAGGAACAAAGAGCGCGGTGATGCTGAGCGATGTCAGCAAGCCGCCCTTTATGCCAAAACGGATCGCGGCATAGATTATGGGAATGTAATAGAGCCTCGTGAGCGATATATGGAAGGCCTCATGGGAGATGAAATCGAAATGGACGGGGCGATAATGGAAATAGCTGATGACGGCGACCAGAATCGCCACGAATATGCCATCGCGGATTTTAGCCACTGTTTTCGGTTTTTGATCCATCATTTTGAATTTGTCAGCTTTGATGTGTGGTAGCTTTCTTTCGTTCCCAGGAGGGCGCAATGCCAAGTTGTTCGCGGTACTTCGCTACCGTGCGCCGGGAGATCTTGATGTCATCCTGCTTGAGCATCCCGGTCAGTTTCTGGTCTGACAGCGGATGTTTGGCATCTTCCCTGGCGATTATTCCCGCCAGGCGTTTCTTCACCGCGTTGGCCGCGAGTCCTTCACCGCCTCCGGTTGCATAGCCGGAAGAGAAGAAATAGCGGAATTCGAAAATACCGTGAGGCGTGCTCATATACTTACCGAGGATCGCTCTGCTTATTGTAGACGGATGGACATCAAGGGTGGTGGCGATCTTTTCCAGCCCCAGCGGCCGCAGATGCTCAGGCCCTTCGGTGAAAAACTCCGGCTGAGCTTCGGCGATGGCGCGCGCGACCTTTGTGACAGTCGTTCGCCGATGGTCTATGTCACGTATAAGACGCGACGCTTCGCTCAACTTGTCCTTGATATAAGCGGTGGTCGCCGGATCGGCGTCAACCGCTTTTGCGGCCATCTCCTGATACAGGCGACTGAGCTTGAGTGAGGGTACTATCTCGCGATTTGCCAGAATACGAACACGGCCGCGGTCGAGCCGCGCATAGACATCCGGGATAACGGCCGCAGCAGGCGGACTCGTGTCAAAAAGTGAACCCGGCGAGGGGCAAAGGCTGCGGATGACCTCGACGGCCCGTCTGACCTTCGCTGCTGTAACGCCTAAAGATTTTGCGATCTCGCCAAACGCGTTACGGGCAACCTGTGGCAGGAATTCCCGGACGATGCGGATCGCGGTGTCGCCGGCGCCGATCTGTTCGAGCTGTATGACGAGACACTCCTCGAGGTTTCGCGCGGCGACCCCGGGAGGATCGAATCTCTGAACGATCCTCAGCACATCCTCGATCTCGCCGGCCGGTCTGTCGATGGTGGCGGCCAGTTCGTCCACCGGCTCGCGCAGGTAGCCATCCTCATCGAGGCTGCCGATTATCGCCAGCCCTATGCGTAGCCGCTCGTTTGTCAGATTCTCCAGATGCAGCTGCAGGGTCAGGTGTTCGGAAAGAGTCTCGGCGCAGGCGGTCAGCTCGCCGGCGGTCGAGGGGTTGATGCCGCCGGTACGATCGCCCCGGTTCGCGCCCAGGTAATCATCCCAAAGTTCACGATCCGGAGCCTGGCCGGGCTCGGACTCAAAGTCGGCTGCTTCCGGTATCTCCAGGGTGGGGTTTTCATCGAGCTCTTTCTGTATGAGCTCCTGAAGTTCGAAGGCTCCAAGGCGTAATATGCTCAGGCTCTGGTATAGCCTCGGGGAGAGCACCAGTTGCTGACTTACGGTCGGAGCTGTTTTTAGAATGGGTTTTAGATCCATGAACGGGAAGTCGGACTTTAGCACCTTTATCTTGAAGTGCCGCAAGTGGCCGGGGAGTTTTTCACTGCGCTGATGTTCCGGACACTTTGCGCGCTAATACATATTCTAATAGTTTGTGTGCCTAAGTGTAGCTGTTATGCGAGCCGTTCTCACGCCTGCTTAATCCTGCTTAATGTTTTCACCGGTGTCATACCGGAATACGATTATCTATTAGCTCGGGCTCTACCCGAAATAGTCATACCGATGCACTAAGAACGGAGCGAGGAGTGCAGAAGAATCCTCTGTTTGCAGTAAAAAACAGATTCTTCGTCGCTAACGCTCCTCTGAATGACAGTTTACTTAATTTATTAGGATGATCGACTAGTGAAAAGGTAACAGACAGAATTTTTAGTAGTAGGCGAGGCTTCCGTCGCGTTTTGCGCGGGCTACGGCATAGCGAAAGACAACAAGGCTTATCGGAAGCATGATCACGGAGAAGATTACCAGCGCCAGGAGATCGCCCCCTACTTCGGAGAACCCTGCCCCCTTCAACAGTGACATGCGGATGGCGCGGAGCGCGTAGGTGATCGGAAAAATGTAAGAGAGGGTCTGCAACCATTCCGGCAGGATAGTGATCGGATAATAAACACCGCCCAGCAGTGTTGACGATGTTGCGATCACCCAGGCGATGGGGTCGCCGCGCTTGAAGATCATGATGAAGCTGGCCGAAATGATGCCGAGGCTGCTGAAAGCGATTACCGTCAGGATGAGGGCGGTGATCGCGGGTAACGGGCTGGCGTTGCCGAAATCGACGCCGAAGAAGAGGCCGCCGATCAGCAGGTAGACCGCGACCTGGATCGAGGTGAAAGTGAAGCTCCAGAGCGAGGAAGAGACGACGATATTGGACAGGCGCGTAGGCGTCACCAGCATCGCCTCAAGCGTGCCGATCATCTGCTCAGCCCTGATGCTGCTGGAAAAACTCGTCAGGCCGACTGAAAGATAATTGGAGAAGGCTATGCCGATCAGCACGAAGGCAAAATAGCTCTGGGCGGCGTCACCGCCGTAATCCCCGAGTTTCTGCTGCAGGGTCGGCGACTCTCCCAGCAACTGGGCGACGAAATAGAACATGACGACCGAGAAGAAGATGCTCATGAACTGGAGCACGAACGAGAAGCGGTAGCTGATCTCTGTAAGGAAATCTTTCTTCAGAAACGCCAGTGGTTTTCTGAGCACCTATTCCTCCGCTTCCGTATCGGATATCAGCGCGTGAAAATATTCCGCCAGCGATGAATCGCCAGTGAGTTCGCTGGTGATGCCGCTGGCCACCATCTCGCCTTCTGACATTATTCCCACCCGGTTACAGACCTGTTCCGCCTCCGCCAGATGGTGGGTCGCGAGGAAGACGGTTTTTCCCGTGGCTGCCAGCCTGTTTATTATGAAGTCGTGCAGCTTCCTGGTGGCGACAGGATCGAGGCCCTTGGTGGGCTCGTCCATGAAAAAGATGTCCGGATCGGCCAACAGTCCGCGCGCCAGGCCCATCCGCTGTTTCATGCCGGTGGAGTATTCCTTGAAAGTGCGGTCGGCCGCGTTGGTCATATCGACCTGTTTCAGCGCTTCGTCTATACGCTCCCGGGCTTTTTCTTTCGTAAGTCCGTGAAGTGCGGCGAAGAAGTGAAGGTTCTGTCTTCCCGTAAGCCGCCAGTAAAAGCTGCGTTCTTCGCTGGAGATGAGGGCGATCGACGCTTTGACGTTTCCCTGCTGCTTTGCCAGGTCAAAACCACAGACGCTCGCACTGCCGCCGCTTGGTAGTATGAGCGTGCAGAGCATTTTGGTAAGAGTTGTT
>JBAZWE010000097.1:0-6074 GCA_041660545.1 Thermoleophilia bacterium | reverse complement strand
TCAAAGCCCGTCGCAATCACGGTCACACAGATGGTGTCGGACATACTCTCGTCAACCACTGTTCCAAATATGATGTTGGCGTCTTCGGCGGCAACCGCGGCGATGACCTGTGCGGCTTCATTGGCCTCGTGGAGCGCAACGTCATTTCCACCTTTGACGTTTAGCAGTATACCGCGTGCGCCGTTGATTGATGTCTCCAGCAGCGGTGAGCCGATGGCCTGCATCGCCGCATCTGTCGCCCTGTGCTCACCCGATGCTATGCCGATGCCCATAAGTGCGCTGCCGGCGCTGCTCATGATGGTGCGGACGTCGGCGAAGTCAACATTGATAAGGCCGGGCAGGTTGATAAGGTCGCAGATGCTCTGGACACCCTGCCTGAGCACGTCGTCGGCAACCTTGAATGCATCCAGAAGGCTGGTCTCCCGCTCCGCCACCTGCAAAAGCCTGTCGTTTGGTACGACGACGACGGTATCGGCCGCCTTGCGCAGACGGCGGATCCCCTCTTCGGCCTGGACGTTGCGACGGGTGCCTTCAAAGCTGAAAGGTCTGGTGACGATGCCGACGGCCAGCGCGCCCGATTCCCGGGCCAGCTCTGCGATTACAGGAGCAGCGCCAGTGCCTGTGCCTCCGCCTTCTCCGGCCGTTACAAAGACCAGGTCGGCGCCCCTTAGCACCCTCTTGACCTCGTCCCGGCTGCGCTCGAGCGCCTCAGCGCCAATGCGCGGATCTGCCCCTCCACCGAGCCCCCTGGTCAGATCTCCACCTACGTGGATCTTGACGTCGGCCTCACTGGACTGCAAAGCCTGTGCGTCCGTATTGATAGCGATGAACTCCACGCCCTTGATACCGGCCGCTATCATTCGGTTGACTGCGTTCGTTCCGCCGCCACCGACCCCTACTACCTTTATGGCAGCCAGATAGGCCGTCTCCTGCCGCGGCAATGCCTGCTCGCGGGGGGCCGGCCTTTTTTCCTCAATCGTTGTGTCTTCAGATATGTGCTCCGTAGGCTGGAAGAGGTTTGCTAAGGCCCCTTCCTTCATGCTCGCTCGAATTCCCATTGAGCAACTCCTTTGCCAGGTTGCGATAGGTGTTCGCGGCCGCGCCTTCCGGCTCGTAGGCCATAATGGACCGGCCTTGAACCGGGGCCTCCGCAAACTTTATGGTTTTCCTCGCCACGGTGCTGAAGACGAGATCGCCGAAGCTCTCCTTCAGGATTTCTATTGCTTCGCGACCATGGATCGTCCGGGCGTCGAACATCGTCGGCAGTATGCCCCTGATGCGCACGCGCGGGTTGAGGTTCTCCCGTATCATCTCAAGCGTCTTTTCCAGCTGGGCTAGCCCTCTCAGCGAAAGATACTCGCACTGGACCGGCACGATGACGCCATCGGCCGCGGTCAGGGCGTTTATTGTAAGCAGGCCCAGAGATGGTGGTGTGTCTATAAGAATGTAATCGTAACGGTGCTTGACAGTCATCAGCGCCTTCTCGAGGGACCGTTCGCGCCCGATGGCCGAGGACAACGCCAGCTCGGCCCCTGCCAGATCGATGCTTGCCGGGGCGATGTCGACCTCGCAGCGCTGGATAACCTCTTCCAGCGGTTGCCTTTGAACAAGGACGTTGTAGATGCTCTTGGTGAGAAAGTCGGGGTTGATTCCCTGGCTCATCGACAGGTTGCCCTGGGGATCCATGTCTATCAGGAGAACGCGGTAATGCATCTCGCGCAGAGCTACACCTGTATTAAGTGTAGAGGTCGTTTTAGCGACCCCACCTTTTTGGTTGGCAAAAGCCAGTACTGTTGTCACGTGACGTATCTCCCGCCGTATTCGGCATTAATATTGTCTTTTGTTCTCTCCCGGGTCCACAATTCCTTTAACACGCATAAAACCGTCGCCAATTTTGACTACCGGGCGCCTCTCGGCCAAAAAAGTTTTCCACAGCCTTTTAACATGTGTGGATATCCTGTAAACTTGCTGTCTTTGCGGGGTATTTTGCGGTAGCGGCGGCCCACGTGCCGGCATGCGCAAATAACGCTATATGGGGCGCTGTTTTCCCCAAACTTTCCACAGGGACTGTGGATAACTTGTGTGGCCTGGGCGTCTTGTTTTCTCGCGGATACGGCTATAAAATTTCGCCACGAAGCACCCGGGAAACCCCAGAAATCAGCGGCAGGCCGTAGTTTTCCTCATCTTGGCCGCGTTCAACGCCTCTCCCGGGCCGTGTGATTCGTAAACAAGAAAGCCGACAGGAGCCTTTCATGGAGGAGCAGGTAGAAACGATCTGGCAGCGCGCGAAAGAGACTATTCGCGAGACGCTGAGCACTTCCGCTTACGAGATCTGGTTTGAAAATACCGGCGCGGCCGGCATGGAGGGAACCGAGTTTCTGCTTTCGGTCCCTAATGATTTTACAAAAAAGCGCATCGAGAACCGCTTTATGCCTTTAATTGAGGACTCGCTGCAGGAGGTCGTGGGAGAGGAAGTGCCGGTGCGTCTGGTGGTCTCGCCGAAAGAAGAGACGAACGCCACAGATCATCAGGCACCCTTGCCGCCATCTTTGATCAGTGTCTCCGAGCCGCCCGTATTAAAGAGCCTGAATCCAAAATATACCTTTGACAGCTTCGTCATCGGCTCCAGCAACCGCTTTGCGCATGCCGCCGCTCTGGCGGTCGCCGAGGCCCCCGCCAGAGCATACAACCCGTTTTTCATCTATGGCGGCGTCGGTCTGGGCAAGACCCACCTGCTCCAGGCCATCGGACACTATGTTGCGACCAACAATCCCGAGATGTCAGTCAAATATGTGACCGTTGAATCCTTCACGAATGATTTTATCAACCTGGTCAAAGACGGGAAGATGGATGAATTTAAGCGTAATTACCGCAATAACGACGTGCTGCTCATCGACGACATTCAGTTTCTGGAAAACAAGGAGCGCACGCAGGAGGAGTTCTTCCACACGTTCAATACCCTTTATGAGGCCGGCAAGCAGATAGCCATCTCGAGCGACCGGCCCCCACAGGAGATCGCAACGCTGGAAGAGCGTTTAAGCAGCCGCTTCGGATCGGGGCTGATAACGGACATACATCCTCCGGACGTTGAAACCCGGATTGCAATCCTCCGTAAAAAAGTAAACGTCGCCGGCATCGTCATCTCTCCCGGATCCATCGATGATGTCCTCGGCTATATTGCCGCCGGCATTCCAACCAACATCAGAGAGCTGGAGGGCGCCCTTAACCGGCTTTCAGCGTACGCTATCCACACCCGGTCCGAAATAACACTGGAGCTTGCCAAGGCGGCCCTTAAGGACATCCTCCCGACCAGCCTTGATACTCGCATCTCCATCGACATGATCCAGGGTGAGGTCTGCCGCACTTTCAGTATTTCCATGAGCGACCTTCGTGGCAGTAAGCGCAGCCAGAATATCGTTTTTCCCAGGCAGGTCGCCATGTATCTCTGTCGTGAGCTTACTGATTCTTCACAGCCGCGTATCGGTCAGAAGTTCGGGGGGAGAGATCACACAACGGTCATTCACTCCATTAACAAGATTTCCAACCTCATCAAGGAAGAACGCGAGGTTTTCACGATGGTCCAGCAGATTACCGGCAAGCTCAAGAGCTCGTATCGCCAGTGAATACGTTGTTAAGAAGCGGTGGGTGTTTTTGGGGACAACTTACCTTTATCCACCACTTTATAATTAGTGCTTCGGTTGGACATGGTTTTACCATCCGTATACTCTGTTATCCTCAGAGATATTCACAAATCTATCCTGGGTACAAACAGCCTGTTTTGTAGGTGTTTTTCCTTTTATCCACTTTATACAAGGACCTACTACATAAAATGTTTTTTATTTATAAATTAAAAAAGATAAAGTCGGAGGTCAGTTTATGCGGATAACTTGTGCCAAAGATCTCTTGCTGGAGAACCTGCAGACGGTTTTAAAAACAGTTGCGACAAAAAGCACGATGCCGGTTTTATCTGGAATAAGAATCGAGACAAAAGATGACGGCAGGGTCGAGATGGCCAGCACCGACATGGAGCTCTCGTTAAGGCTCACCCTGGAAGTAAAAATCGAGAGGGAGGGAGCGGCCGTCGCTCCCGGCAGGTTATTGACGGACGTAATAAAAAGCCTTCCATCCGGCGAGGTATCGCTCGACTTCGATGAAAAAGAACAACTGATGGATGTTACCTCGGGCTCGGCGAGCTTCCGTCTGAACTGCCTGCCGTCCGCAGATTTTCCCAGGCTTGTGGAAATGCCCGAAGGTGGAGCTTTCGAGATCGACTGCAAGCCCTTGATGGATACGATCAACACTGTTGCAAGAGCGGCGTCTCGCGACGAAACCCGTCCGGTGCTCACAGGGATACTCATCAAGTTTTCCAAAGAAAAAGTGAAGATGGTAGCGACCGACAGTTATCGTCTCAGTGTTTGTGAGACGAAGGCGGACACGACCCTGACGGACAAGAAGGAAGTTATCGTGCCCCGGACGTCAATGGAGGAGCTCGCCAGAATATGCGGCCAGGTCAAGCCGGAGCGCGTAAACGTTGGGCTGATTGACGGACAGGTGATATTCAGCGCCGGCAACATCTTCCTTACCTCTCGTCTGATCGAGGGTCAGTTTCCAAACTATCAACAGCTTTTACCAGAGGAATTCAAGCACGAGATTCAGGTCGACAAAGAGGAGTTACTCGAAGTTGTTGCCCGAATCGGCCTCATGGCCCAGAAGAATGCTCCCATCAAGATGAAATTCGATGCCGGCCAGCTCACGGTATCCGCCCAGACACCCCAGGTGGGCGAAGCGAGTGAGAGCCTGGCGGTAGCCTTCCAGGGCGAAGAACTCGAGATAGGATTCAACCCCGAGTTTCTTAAGGACGGCATCGAGAGCGTTGGTGAGCAGAACGTTGCCTTAAGGATTATCAGCCCCTTAAGACCCGGCCTTTTAAAGGGCGCGGGTGACGACTTCCTTTACCTGATCATGCCAGTGCGTCTGACGGGTTAGGTGACCGGCACCAACAACCGGGCCGAAGGCTTATGTTTTGTATCTTAAAAGCTTAAAGGTATCCAGCTTCAGGAACTACCGGGAAGGGTTTGTTGACTTTCCGCCGGGGATCACGATTATCGTGGGCAATAATGGCGCCGGGAAGTCCAACCTTCTCGAGGCTGCCCAGTACACTCTCTGCGGCGCATCGTTCAGGACAAGCCGCGATCTCGACATGGTTGCGGCAGAGTCCGGTTTTTTCCGTACCGAGGCCGAGGTTGAGAACGGTTCGGTGTTCGTCCGCACGGTAAGCCTGGAGCGGGACGGCGGTGCGAGGATCGATTCAGGCGGAGGCCCGAAATGGATCGATTCAGGCGCCGTTCTTTGCTTCTCGCCAGACGACCTGCAACTCATCAAGGGTCCGCCTTCCGACAGGCGACGTTTTCTTGATGATGCCATATCCAAACGGAACCCATCCTATCGCAGGCAGGTCAAAGATTATCAAAAGACCCTCAGCCAGCGTAACAGCTTTTTACAGCGCGCCAGGGCGGGGCTTGTTCGGTTGGCGGACATAACTTCCTGGGACCGCCTGCTGGCCTCACTGGCGCTGAGGATCTACGAAGCGCGCCGCCTTCATTGCCAGGCTCTTTCCCCCCAGTTCGAGTGCGCGCTCAACGAAATATCAGGCAGAGAAGAACGGGCGCACATCGAACTGGTTTCACAGATTAAGGAAGTATGTGATGCCCCCGATCCCGAGGCGGCGCTTGTTGACAAGTACAGGGAAAGATGGTCGTATGATCTGGAGCGGCTTTCCACGGGGATCGGCACTCATCGCGACGACGTCGACTTTATCTTGAGCGCCAGAAGTCTCAAACCCTTCGGCTCCCAGGGCGAGCAGCGTGCCGCGGTGCTCGCGCTCTTGCTGGCCGAAAGAAATCTCTCCTGGGGGGAAGGCGACAGGCGGCCGCTGCTTCTGCTCGATGACGTCATGAGCGAGCTTGACCCGGAAAGGCGACGCCGGCTTATGGGGGCGCTGGGCGCAAAGGGGGGGGCACACGAAAACGCGAGCGGGCAGGTGATCATCACGGCCGCGGACACCGGTCTCTTTA
>JBAZWE010000096.1:0-6126 GCA_041660545.1 Thermoleophilia bacterium | reverse complement strand
CCGGACGTTTGCCCTGTCCCTGTGTCATGACCCTGCACGACATCATCCTCGTACGCCTGGCCAACGACTATTACAGTCCCACGAGGGCGAGGATGTATGAACGCAGGCTGCTGTCGAAGGTTAACGAGGCAGATCACATAATCACCGTTTCGGGTTTTTCCAAGAAGGACCTCTGTGACTGGAGCGGGATCGATCCGGACAAGGTCAGCGTCGTCTACAACGGAGTCTCGGGGCAGTTTCGGAAGGTGACCGATCCGGATACCCTTGATGCGGTGCGTCGGCGTTATCGTCTACCGAAACGGTTTGTCTTTTGTGTGGGTTCCACCGAGCCACGCAAGAACATCCGCAGAGCCATCGAAGCGTTTGCTCAGCTAAGGCGCGTCCGCGCCGACATCCAGATGGTCGTGGCGGGCGTCGACTACTGTCGCGTAACTCCGGGCGAAGCTTTCGACGGCCTGGATCTCGACGGCGTTGTACTGGCCGGTTACGTTCAGGATGTCGATCTGCCGGCAATCTATTCGATGGCGGACCTGTTCTTTTTTCCTTCTTTGTACGAAGGCTTCGGGCTGCCACCTCTCGAGGCCATGGCCTGCGGCACGCCGGTCATAACTTCCAGCAAATCTTCGATCCCGGAAGTCGTGGGTGACGCCGCCGTGCTGGTCGATCCCCGAAAACCCGGTGAAATGGCGGGCGCCCTTGAAATGGTTCTGTCGTCCGGCGGCATGCGGGAGGAACTCATAAGCAAGGGCCTTGCGCGGGTGTCTGATTTCAGCTGGGAGAAGACAGCACAGCAGACAAGAGAGATCTACGCACGGATCGTAAACAGATAACCGTCAAGAGTGATCGTGGCGCATTTAGGGAACACTTCAGCTGATCCCTCAAAAATACAGACTACGCCATCAGGAATGACCAGACGAAATCTTCGAACTCCGACATAGCGGCGGCACTTGATATGTTGGCCGATCTCATGGAGCTGGACGCGGCCAACAAGTACGCGACCATCGCCGTTCGCAAAGGGGCTCGCAGGGTGGCGGAATCAAATTTCTCCATCGAGGAAGCAGCGGCTCGCGGCTCGCTTACCGATATTCCCGATATCGGCGAACGCATCGCCGCCAAGATCGGGGAATTTATCGCCACCGGCAAGCTGGCTGAGATCGAGGAGTACTTAAAGACATACCCCGCGGACCTGGTCGCCATCCAGAAGATTCAGGGCGTAGGACCACGGACCGCCCGCAAGGTCTGGGAGGAGTTGGGCGTATCGTCGCTGGCGGAACTCGAGACGGCCGCGCGCAGCGGCCGGATCGCACAACTGCCGGGTATGGGAACCAGGACGGCGGAAAATATCCTCAAAGCCATCGACCGGCAACGGGAGCGCGGCTTCAGACTGCTGCTTGGCGATGTTCTCCCGATTGCTGAAGAGGCGGTTGAAACCCTCAAAAAGATGCCGGAGGCCCGCAATGTTTCCTATGCCGGCAGCGTGCGGCGCATGAAGGAGACCGTCAAGGACCTGGACATCATCGCCACGGCCACGGAACCCGGGGCGCTGACCGGTTCATTCTGCCGGCTTCCCATGGTCGCGGATGTCATCGGCAGCGGCCCCACCAAGTGTTCCATCCGCACCCACACCGGACTGCAGGTAGATCTGCGCGTCGTGCCTGATGACCAGTTTGGAAACCTGCTCCAGCATTTCACCGGCTCAAAAGAACACAATGTGGCCCTGCGCGAGCTCGCCATTTCCCTGGGGCTGAAGGTAAGCGAGTACGGCGTTGAGGAAACCGACACCGGCAGACTCCACAAGTGTGTTACAGAGGAGGAGGTCTACCGGCTGCTGGGACTCGATTACATCCCGCCGGAGCTGCGCGAGAACAACGGCGAGATCGAGGCTGCCGCGCATGGCGGTCTGCCTCATCTGATCGAGGACAAGGACTTAAAGGGCGACCTGCACGTGCACACCAGCTGGAGTGATGGCTCCGCTTCCATCATGGAGATGGCGAGCCACGCACAGCGATTGGGTCACAGCTATATGGCCATTTCCGACCATACACAATCGATGGGAATGGTACAGGGCCTGACACCCCGGAAGCTCGAAGAGCAGCTTGGCGAGATCGGACGCGTGAACGGGGAGCTGGAGGATTTCCATATATTTGCCAGCGCCGAGGTAGATGTGCGCGCCGACGGAACCCTTGACCTGCCAGACGATTCCCTGGCGCAACTGGACTTCGTTACCGTCTCGATCCATTCAGGTTTCAACCAGAGCCGGGAACAGATCATGGAGCGCCTGACCGCCGCCATGGAGAATCCTTTTGTACGCGCCATCGGCCATCCCACCGGCCGACTGATCAACGAACGCGACCCCTATGACGTCGACATCGGAAAGATCATCAGCCTTGCGGCCCGGTCCGGGACGGCCCTGGAGATCAACTCGCACTACCGCCGCCTCGATCTCTCCGATTTAAACGCCCGCGCGGCCCAGGCCGCCGGAGTGAAGCTTATGATCAACAGCGACGCCCACCATCCCGACCAGCTTGCTCTGCTACGCTATGGTGTAGCCACCGCCCGCCGGGGCTGGGTCGAGCCGGCAGATGTGCTCAATACCCTGAGTGTCTCGCGACTGGTGAAGCTGCTGAAAAAACCAAAAACCGGTATGGATTAATAGCTGACAGGATCAAATTCTGATGCCAGGACCCCTGAAAAATTTTCTGCCCTTTTTAGTGCTGCTGTTCCTCGCGGTACTGCCTGCGGTATCCGGCTGCGGCTCTCCGGCCAATGTCAGTTGGGCCACTCCATCCGACAGCGAGTCCGCCCGCACCGACAGCGGCGATATAAAGACAGCGATGGACACATACGCCCGTGCCCTGGTGGACAAGAACCAGGAAGAATTCCTGTCGGTTATCGACGCCGGCAATCCGTCATACAAGGAGCAGCAGCGGGAGATGTTTTCGCGCCTCCAAGCGGTGCCCTTCTCCGATTATAAAATCGAGATCAGCAGCCAAAGCGAGACCGCTCCGGGAACCGTCGTCGTGAAAACATCCATCGCCAGCACGCTGCAGGGGAGTTTTACGGAACTCCCCTCCGGCGAGAAGGCAGCTTTCTTGCTGGTCAAGAAGGATGACGGCTGGAAAATATCCGGCGACGCCACCGAGCAGGCATTTGGCAGGAAGAAAAACGCCGGGCTCGAGGATTTCGGGCCTGTTGCCGTACTCCCCGGCGACCACGTGATAGTCCTTTATCATCCTTCCCAGGAAGCTACAGCCGTGACTGCAAGAAGCAAGGCTGAGGCGGCTTTTCCCCAGCTGGAAAAAACGCTGCCGCGCACGGAACTCCCCAAGGTGCCCATCAGGATCTATGACGATAAGCAGCAGATCGACCTCGCCTATCCGGGACAATGGCAGGACTGGGCCGGTGGCGCGGCTCGCTCGCTGGGCTCCAATGCAGCGCAGGGTGGAGAGATAATCATCAATTCCGGGATCTACAACGGCACCGGCTCCGAGAGTGCCGGCTATAACAGCACCATGCTCTCCCACGAGCTTACCCATGTGGCCCTCTTTCCCCAGCAGGGTGCCCGCACACCCCCTTTTCTGATCGAGGGTCTGGCTGATTATGTCGCGGGAATACAACCCATGTCGCTGCTGAGGGAAAAGCTTCGGGCCGGTGGTTCATTCAGCCCTCAACTGAGCGATCTTTATGAGCCCGGCGGCTTCTCCGCCCTGCTCAGCACCGAGGCCGCCACAATCGCGTACGAAGAGTCGGACACAGCCGTCGTATACCTTGAAGAGCGTTTCGGCAATGAAAAAGTCTTGGCGCTCCTTCGCGAATTCAAGCGGCGGGAGAACGACAGCGGCAACCAGGATCGCCTCGTGGATGAAGTCTTCAGTTCCCAGCTCGGTATCAGCTGGGGCGACTTCGAGCGCGACTGGAGACGGTACGTCACCGGTAGCGGTCAATGATCGACTTTTCAGAAAAAGACCGGGACCATGGATAGAAGATACCTCCTGAAAACCGTTCTGATTTTTCTGGTCGCGAGCTTTGCGATGACGCTGGGTTTCTGGCTGGGTATCCCCTTCGTCCAGGCCGAACGCGCGAACACAAAGCTGGCAAGCGCCAACAACCACATAGAGGAAGCCAACATGCTCATGTCACGCATCGAGGCGGACAAGCTGGGCGCGGATACTTTCTCGTCCCTGGAGAATATCAATGTGGCACGCGAAGCCGTTGCAGGCGCAGAACCGTTGCTCAAACAGGCAATGGATTCGGTTCGCTCAGCCTCGATCGACGCCCGTTCGGCGGCAAGCCTGTCGACTATCTCACCTGACTATCGGGACTATCTGCTTAAAAAAGCGGAAATCGCTGACTTGAGAGGACAGCAGTTACAGGTTCTCGCGGACACGGTCGCTCAACTTGGCAATCTATATGAAGCGGGGACTGTCGTCTTCACATCGCTGGATGAGATGGACAAGCTGCTGGGACAGTTCCAGGTTGCGATGAGCATGGTGCAGTCAAACCCCGCCCAGGCAAGTACGACACTTAAACAGACATCTCAAGCGATGCTGCAGGTAAAGCAGCAACTGGATGACGGCTATGCGGCGACAGGATTCAACCTGCTTTCAGCGATGTCACGTTCGGTCAACGACTATGCCGACCTTTCCTCACTAGCGGCACAGCTGGCCGATGCGGCCGGCGCCGGCGATCAGACACAGGCTCAGGCGGCCGCCATCGAGCTTGAGCGAAAACTCATGAGCACGGGCAGCGCGCGCACCGAACTGGAAAATTGGTGGCAAAGCGAGATCAAGCCGCGTGAAACTCTCTATCGCGATCTCCAGGCACAGATGGAAACGCTTGACGAAGAGGCCGCCGGACTCTATGCGACTCGTTGACCCGATGCCGGCAAAGACCGGTGACGGCGCGATCTGATTCGTGTTTTCCCTAACTCTGACTCATCGCCTGCCTGATCAGCGCCTCAGCCTCCTGAAAGCCCTGCGTATGAAGCAGCGCCGCTTTCGACTGCGCCGGGAGCCTGAAACGACGCAGGTACCAGCCATAAAATTTGCGCATGTGACGCTCGGCCCTCGCCTCACCCATCTCGTCAACCAGGTCACCGTAAAAAATCCCGATCTCCGCCAGGACTTCATCGAGGGACCGGCGCCCCGGCTCGTCTCCCGCAAGCAGGTCGGAATATAGCCAGGGATCCCCAAGGGCCGGCCGGCCGATCATAATCGCCGCGCAACCTGATTCCAGCAACCGCCGGGCATCTGCAAAACCATTGACGTCACCACTGGCAATAACCGGGATACCCAGCACCGTCGCCAGCTCCACGCTCAACCCGTGATCAGCCTTACCCTTCCACATCTGGGCTCCCGTACGGGGATGGATACATATGGCCGCCGCGCCCGCGTCCTCTAAAAGCCTTGCCAGGGAAACCGCTGTCACAAGACGCCCCGGCCCCGAACGCATCTTGACGGTGACGGGTATCCCGACCGCGTCCACCATTGCGGCCACAACCTTGACCGCCAACCCCTCGTCTCCCATCAACGCCACCCCGGCTCCGGTCTTAATGACCTTTTTTACCGGACAGCCCATGTTGACATCGATGATATCCGCACCCGCTGCTTGCGCCGCCCGCGCGGCCTGGGCCATGACATCCGGGTCACTGCCGAAGAGCTGCACGGCGATGGGATGCTCCCCTTCCACGAGTTCGAGCATTTCCAGCGTTCTTGCGTTGTGGTATCGCACCCCGTAGCTGCTGACCATCTCTGTTACCACGAGCGCCACACCGAAGCGCCGTGCCTGCAGCCTGAATGCACGGCCGCTTATGCCGGCAAGCGGCGCCTGCACAATCCGGTTGGGCAGGCGTACGGCTCCGATATTAAAGGGCTTTCTGATATGTGACGTTGTATGCGTCATGCTAGAATACGCTCACATGGCTGACGTGGTTCTTGAAACCCATAATCTAACAAAAGAGTTTACCAAGCGCCGGGGCTTATCCTCCCCCCTGCATCCGTTCGACAAAACAACTTTCACTGCGGTAAAAAACATCAATCTCACTGTCGAGCGGGGCGAAATATTCGGATTGCTGGGCCCCAACGGCGCGGGAAAAACAACCCTTACCAAAATGCTCTGCACGCTCAT
>JBAZWE010000095.1:0-6216 GCA_041660545.1 Thermoleophilia bacterium | reverse complement strand
CGAACGCGAGACCTTGTGCATGATGACGGAGCCAGGTTCAAAATAACAGTGAAATCCCTGCCGCCGCACACGCAGGCAGAAATCTACCTCCTCGGCATACATGAACAGGTCCTCACGCAGCAGTCCGATGCGCGAAAAAAGTGATGCGCGGACGAAAAAGAGGCAACCGGTAACGTAATCGATATAACTGGGTTTGTTGAACGACGGGCCGTCGGGAACGTCCTGACCACGATGGCTGGTAAATCCGCTGTGCCGGTCGATCCTGCCACCGGCAAACCAGATAATGTCAGGTGTATCGGCATAAAGAATCTTGCCGCCGACGATGCCAACGTCTGGTGTCGCGACTGCCCGCGCTACCAGGGGTTCGATAAAATCCGCCTCTACCAGCGTGTCGTTGTTAAGCAGGCATATGTACTGCGCGCCGGCGTCAAGCGCCGCCTTTATGCCCTGATTCGCACCACCGGCGAAGCCTTTGTTCTCCTGCGAGCACAAGTGTCGCACATTAGGGAACTGTTCCTTCAGCTTGAGGCCGGAGCCATCACTGGAACCGTTGTCCACAAGCGCTACTGTAAGCTCGGGGTATGTAGCCTCCTCCAGCGACTTGAGACAATCGGCTGTATCGCCATATGAATTGAAATTAACGATGACGACCCATACCGGGGACATTTCTGTTAATTGTGCCAAATCAGAAACCTTCCGTCTTGCCGCCGGCTTTCAGCTGCCGGAAATAGACGAGATCATCTCTGGATATTACCCCGGTTAAATAGAGAACCAGAGGATAGATGACGATACCGGCCAGCCCGATCAGCGGGCTGGAGTAGCGCTCGGCGATCACCAGCACCAGCAGCACCCCGCCTGCAGCCAGGACCGGAGCCAAAAAAACCTCCGCCATCCTGACATGCCTTAAAAAATGCGCCGTAAAGCCATAGAAGAGCAGGAAGCTGAAGATCTCGGATACAAGAGTCGTAATGGCCGCGCCCATGACGCCGTACTGGCGGATCAACACCAGGTTGAGGCCTATATTGACAGCAAGCGATGCCAGTGACCAGCGGGCCATCCTCGCCTGTACGTCCATGGCTATGAAGAGGTTGCCGAACAGCACACAACCCACCATGAAGGGCAGCGCTGCCCCCAGCACGACGAGCAACCGTGCCGCCGGCTCGTATTCTGCCGGCAACAGCAGCTCTACAACCGGACGTGACAGCACGGCCATCAGGATCGCGACCCCAAGCCCGGCGATCCAGATGTACTTGATCGACTTTTCGAAAAGCAGAACCATACTTTCGTGAGATGTCTGGTAGAGCCTGGACATGAGCGGCAAGAGCGCCTGCACCGCCAGCCAGCCGAACATGACGGGAACCTCGAAAAGCTTGTACGCCGCCGCATACCATCCAACCTCTGCTTCCGTACGAAGCATGCCCAGCAGCAATACATCCACCTTGTAGTAGGCCAGACTGACAAGTTGCCAGCACAGGACGGGAAAAGACTCAAAGGTCATATGCCGGAAATCGGCACCGCTGAAATGCCAGCCTCCCCTGATACGCTCACCAAGCAAACGGTACGCGGTCATGGAATAGAGCAGACGTACACCGGTGGCGGCGAAATAGACGATCATCATCGCTGTTACTCCACCGCCCGAATATACGACCATCACGCCGGCGACAGTCAGGACGACCGAAAAGACGACGTCGGCAAGTGCGCTCAAGTCCATCCGTTCATGGGCTTGCAGGCCGGCCTCAAGCGCAGTCGCCATGGACGCGGGGATGATCGACAGTGCCGCAATCATCAGCGGCAGCGCGAAGCCACGCTCGATATCACCAAGGAAAATTGTAATAAAAACGCCCGCCGTCACGAGAAACGTGGTAATCAGGCGCAGCAGCAAAACCGGCGCCAGCAGCGAGTTGGCTCGCTCACGCCGGCGGCTGATCTCCCTTACAAGGATGCTGGCTGTGCCGAAATCCGCCGCCATTGCCGCCATCATGACAATCACGAGAATGAGGGAATACCGGCCATAACCGGCATCGGCGAGTTCCCTTGCCAGCACCAGGTTGAGGACAAGCCCGAGCAAGCGGCTCGCTGCCTGGTAGGCAAAAAGAAAGGATATGTTTCGGGCGACCTTGCGGACTACATTCATGCGAGGAGTCTACCCCACACCTTATTTGCTCCGGTTGGAGAGGGTGATAGCCTCAGTCATTCCCAGCATCAACGCCACCACCGGCACCGTGGCAAAATCATAGAACTTGGGCGCGGCGAAGTTGGCGGCCAGCAGGGTCGCCAGAGAAAAGGCAAAGCCAAGCAGGCTCGCCTGCAATACCGGACTCCTGATGTATTTCCAGTTGAAAATGCTTCTGAGCAACGCAACCGCCATCATGCTGAGAAATGCCGCCAGCCCCAGTATGCCGTAATAAGTCCAGAACCAGATATATGAGTTGTGGATGTAAAAACGAAGGTTGTCCAGCATCCCGGGAACCGGCGGACGATAAAGCTCATTGAGTCCGATCCCCAGTAACGGGGATTTCTCGATTGCCTGCCACGCATAGGTCTGTTCGATCTCACGACTGACTATGCTCTGGGCTTCCATGGCCTGTGACGAGAAAGCAGACCCATAACGAACCATCATGGCATCGTAATATTTGCCCAACTGCCCGGTGGCGGCGAATACCAGCACCAGACCGAGCAGGGTTACTGATACAGTGGCCAGGAGCTTTATCCTCACCATTCTCTTATTCAGGAAAAGCGCCAGCACGGTGAGAACCATCATCGGGATGACATAACTGCGGTTGAACTCGAGAAGGATGCCAACCAGCATGGCCAGCGTCAGCGGCACATAGATCGCCAGTAGATGCTTTTTCCAAGGACGTAGAATGATGTTCATCAGCCCGATCCAGAAGCAGGCCAGTACAATGGTGCCTCCGGGCGCCCTTAAACGTTGCACCGAGAGGTCGACGGTCGGGGTATCGTCGGCAAGCGGCTGGGCTACTGAAATCCACTGAAAAACCTGCCAGTCGGGAAACAGCAGTTCGAGCAATACCCGGATCATGATCAGTGAGCCCAGGACAAAAAGAACCCTTACCATCCACTTCTGCCGGCCTTCGGTGTTCATAAGGAGCAGAACCGGAATGAACAGGAGGTAATAGGTAAGGCTCCGGTTGAAGGCGAACATCTGGCCCAGGGAACCTCCTCCGAAGCGTTTTTCTATTATCACTACCATCGCCTTTATGAGCACGATGACCAGAAAAAGGGTGATGGCGATAGATTGTGGTGAGGCATATATCCGCTGAAAGACGCCCGGCGCGCCAGGCTGGCCGGTCCTCCCGCCTTTTAGGATTGCCGCGGCTACCACCAGCAGCATCAGTGCCTCGATCATGTAATAAACCGTATTCGGCGATGCTATGGAGCGAAAGAATTCCGGAGCTGCGACAGTGGAAGTAAACGCCAGCAGCAGGACCAGTCCCCATTGCGGCCACTTAAAGACCGCCCAGATCAAAGCCATGGCCACGACCATCACAGCCAGGCGCTTGTAGTCGAAGCTCGACGTCAGATATCCGATCACGACCGAACTTGTCACCACGGCCACGGCCACGGCGATTACGACAGGCGCGCGCCCGTTGAAAGATTGCCCCGCCCGCGGAGCGCTATGTGTTTCACTGTTCATGCCTGATTCCTCATAACCTCGTCAAAGTCTAGACCATGCAGCTCTTATTCGATACTTCCACAATGGCTCCACCGCGCCTCCACGGCCTGATCGCCGCATAGACGGCCCCCACGACCGCCGTCATCACCAGGCTCGGCTTGTCATATAAAATCATCAGGTGACCACCATGCATCAGAATTATGACGATGGAAAGCAGCAGCAGAACCGCGGGTGATTGTGGACAATTTACGGCTTTCACTACTTCATACGTCAGTAGCAGCAGTAACCCTCCCATCAAGAACAACCCCAACCAGCCGAATTCCATCATCCAGGTCAGCGGCAGACTGTCCACGGCATGGTGATCCGTTCCCGGCGTGTTGAACAGACCTACCCCCAGGGGATGATCGCGCAGCACATCCCAGGCGAAGGGATAGAGGCTCGTCCTCGTGGAAAGTGAGGTCGAACGGGACAGCCATTGCTGCGCCACGATCGAAGGCAACTTCAGCTTGCCCTTCTGCAGAACTACACTGTCTACGGTAAATATGCTGTCATCGTCGACGATGCGAAAATCGGCGTTATTGTTCTGTCTCCCGGCAAAACGCGGTTTCTCCAGGTAGAAGGCCGCTGTCGTCCATTCCAGGCTGTCAGTCTTATTGACGGAAGCTGTGGGAGTATAAGAACCGTTTTCCTCTCCCACGTTCTCGTCGACACCGTCGTATTCGATGCGTACAGCTCCATATCCCTTGTCGAAAAAGTGGACGGTCACGGTAACCGGCCCCTGGTCTCCGTAATAGAATCCATCATCGACATCGAAATAGATGAATTTGTTATAAGGCTGCAGACCGTATGCCTGCCCTTTGGTCACCACGACCGGTCCATCCTTGCTCTTGAGCCAATGCAACCCGTTGTCGCGGATCTGAGAGCCCAGGTCGGCACGGATTTCATCCCGTCCCCAATAGTCAAAGGCCAGCAACATGAGAGGCACAAGTATAAGCGGAATGATCCACCTGAGATTTCGTCTGACCCAGTACCGGGCGCGGACGAAGAGCAGCGGGACGAGCACGAGCATACCAATCAGCCATGATCCCCTGCTGAATGTGAAGAAAAGCGTAAGACCCAATAGGACCAGCGAAACAAGCATCAGCGCCCGTCGGCGCCAGAATACCAGCATTGTCAGGGGTATGGCGCCAAGAACAATCGCTCCCACGAAACCCGGATGCCCTATCAATGAACGGATACGGTAGAACTGACTGCTGGCCGCAACCCGCTTGTCCATTCCAATCGCCTCGATCTGGATGGAATCAAAGAAGGGATTGGACTTTAAGATGTATTCCACCATGCCGTAAAGACACAGAACGAGGGTGGCCCCGACCAGTGCCACCAGCACCAGGCGCACGTCTGCGGCATCACGCAAACCATGCTTTATCAATAAAAAGACTCCCGCGCCTGTCAGCAGCCAGTTTAAGGTCAAGCCCAGTGTCTCCGGTATAAACAGACCCCTAAGCAGAAAGACGGCGACCAGCACGGCCACGAGGAGGTCGGCGCGGTCCGGCCGGGGAAAGCGCCGCTCCCTCACCAGCTCGCAAAGCAAAAGCAGCCATGATGTGAAAAAGGAGACACGGAAAGGGGTCAGAAGGACCGGTCCTGCTTCAAGACGTCCGAACCCGGTAAGATTGATGAGGTGGAGCAGACCGGTAAAGATTACAACGACGACACTTGCGCGCCAGAGCTGATGCAGAGGATTCTTGCCCGCTAAGTTCAAACGCTCTCCACGTCTATCGGTTTTTCCATCGTCTGAACTCGCCCGAATGCGGCCAGGCATCGTCTTCGGCCGCCTTTCCTACCTGCCGAGAAACTTCTTCTGAATCAAACGCTTCGGACTCCGTTTGGGCAGAAGATCGACCTTCGCCATGGCGATTTGCCTCTTGATTGGAATGTGATATGGACACTCGCGCTCGCAAGCGCCGCAGTTATCGCAAGCCTCCAGATTTGGCACAAACCCCTGGTATTGTTCCCTCGCCCAGTCCCAGGAATGGTAACGATCAAAATATTCATACCAGCGCAGAATGGTCCTTATGTCTATGCCCTGCGGGCATACGACACAGGTTTCACAACGGCGGCAGAATACCTTGAAGCACTTGCGCTCTGACTGCGATATGGCATCGATTATCTCTTCCTCGGATACCTCACCGCCGGCTGACTCAGCGTCGAGATTCTCTTCAAGCTCCGCGGGCTTGTACGTACCGACGATTGTTGCGTCCGGTTTTCTGCTGAAAACATATTTCATCGCCATGGACGCGTTCGCGGCATAGCCGAAGACCATCGGCTTGATGGAAACAAAACCGATGCCCCGCGCCTTCAGCTCTTCCATAAGATGCTCGGGCCCGTCCGCTGCCTCCCGATCCACGAAGTTCAGTGGAAATTCGACAACGTCGAAGGCGGCCAGCTCCAGCGCCGTGAGTATTATCTCCGGCTGGTGGGCGCTGATGCCCACGTGCTTGATATAACCGGCGTTGCGCATCTCGTCCAGGGCGCGATACGCGCCGCCGGGACTCATGATCTCCTTGAGCACTCCAAGCGTC
>JBAZWE010000094.1:0-6293 GCA_041660545.1 Thermoleophilia bacterium | reverse complement strand
ATATGCCTAACGCAGGATAATTTGAATTCAAGGTGGATATTGTTTGAAGCGGGTGCACTATCGAAGACAAAAGATGCGAGTGTTTGCACATTCTTGACAAACATAAAACCAGCGGACATTGAGCACCCGCTTGCGCAATTCCAACATACGTTGTATGAGAAGAATGATATATATAGCCTAGTACAATCTATAAATAGAAAAGTATTAGAAGCTGGAGAGAAAGCACTCAATGATCATATGTTGGGAGAAATATTTGAAGTATATTGGCCCGCGCTGGATGCTAAATTGCGCGAAGCTATATCTTTGGAAGTGCCGGAAATTGGTACCAAAAGATCAGACAATGAATTGTTGCAAGAGATACTTGAGGGAATTAGAGGAGGTGAGAGATGGCAGTTGAAAATCGAGAAAATTCTAAGCGATAAAATGATGCAAGATATTATAGCTAAAGTACGGGAAGGAGTTATTGGTGAATTATTTTCTAAAAAGAAGACGATTAACACGTTAAGTGAATATGATAAATTTATGAAAGTATCATCACTTGCTGATGCACTAAAAATACCTACACCACCACAAACAACAGAAGAAGACAAATAAAATGAATAGCGTCTAACCACAGGCTGAAGCTGACGGCTCAACTGGTGAAGTTCCTGAGTGCCCGCAGCTTAGCCTGAGCGTTAGACGCACGGAGATATTGGTAGGAGGAGAAATATGAACAAAGAACATTTGGCGTATTACCATTTCGCGTCAAGATCACGGCTGGATAAAGCGGTGAACTCATTGTTGGGAATTGTCGAAGGTATAGCAATAGATTCAAAAATAAATCAAAAAGAAATAGCATTTCTAAATGAATGGATTCATGAGTATGAAGAGCATAGAAGGTCCCATCCGTTTAGTGAATTATTGCCAGTTGTAGAAGAAGCTTTGGCGGATGGTATTCTTACTAAAGAAGAGTTATTAGATATTTCATGGCTCTGCGAGAAGTTAAAATCCTCTGAATATTACGATAAAACTACCGGTGATCTGCAACGGCTCCACGCTCTCTTGGGTGGAATTGCCGCCGATGGTGTAATCACCGAGGAGGAGCTTAAGGGTCTGTCCAAATGGTTGGAAGACCACGATCACCTTCGTACATGCTGGCCATATGATGAAATTGATTCTGTTGTCTCAGCAGTTATGGAAGACCATAAAATCGATGATAAAGAACATAAACTACTCCTGGAATTCTTTAGCGAGTTCATCCAATTCGATGATATACGAACAATTGTACGTCCTGTTGTATTGGAAGACCAGACATTAAGGGGTATTTGTTCCGTGGGCCCAAAAATCAATATTTCGGGTTCATTCTTTTGCTTTACTGGAGCTTCACCGAAGTATTCCAGGAAAGAGTTCTCAGAAATTGTGACGAGGCTCGGGGGGAAATTTATTAACTCTATCTCAAGGAAAGTAAACTATTTAGTAATTGGTGCAGACGGCAATCCCTGTTGGGCATACGCTTGTTATGGGAGAAAAGTTGAAGAAGCTGTTAATTTGCGGAAGCAAGGAGAGCGAATTTTATTAGTTCACGAACTTGATTTTCATGATGCAGTGGCTGATATAACTGGCGTCTAACCACAGGCTGGAGCTGACGGCTGCCGTGCGGGAGATCGTGAGGCTCCGCAGCTCAGCCTGAGCGTTAGACGCCATGGCAGGGCGCGAACGTGGCACGCAGATATTGATCAATCAACTTGAACAGGCGCTACGTCGACAATCGACGAGCGCGAGGAACTGAACATGCGCACTACAGGTCTTTCGAAATCGCGGCTCGAGCGAATGCATCAAGTGTTGTCCGGATACGTCGAACGCAAAGACATGCCCGGGCTCGTTGCGCTCGTCAGTCATCATGACGACGTTCATGTGGAGGCGCTCGGCACCCTGGCGTTCGGCGATCCGGCTCCAATGAAGCGCGACACGATCTTTCGCATCGCTTCGATCACCAAGCCCATTACTGCAGCGGCAGCAATGATTCTGGTGGAGGAGTGCAAGATACGGCTCGACGAATCAATCGAGGCGTGGCTGCCGGAACTTGCAAATCGTCGCGTCCTCAAATCCATTTCCTCGCAGACCGATGACACGGTGCCTGCGCTGCGTGCAATCACCGTTCGCGATCTGCTCACGTACCGAATGGGCTTCGGCAGCGTGATGGCGATGCCGGATACTTATCCGATTCAGAAGTTGATCCGTGAATATCGGATTGGCGGCGACGGCCCCATGCTGCCTTCGCAAGCGCCTGACACGGAAGAATGGCTGCAGAAGCTCGGCTCGCTGCCGTTGCTTGCGCAACCGGGCGAGCGGTGGATGTATCAAGTGAGCGGCGATGTGCTCGGGGTCTTGATCGCCCGAGTGTCGGGACAATCCCTCGGCACGTTCATGCGCGAGCGCATCTTTGATCCGCTCGGAATGAAAGACACAGCATTCCACGTCCCTTCCGGAAAGATCGAGCGCTTGCCTGCGTTTTACTTCTTCAATCGTCAGACGAACAAGCTGGAGTTCTTTGACGACTTGGCAAACAGTGCCTGGCGGTCTGAACCTCTCTTCGAATCGGGAGGAGGCGGGCTCGTCTCGACGGTCGATGACTACTTTGCTTTCAGCCGCATGATGTTGAACAAAGGCTGGCACGGTCGCGAGCAAATTCTTTCCCGCGCCACAGTCGGGCTGATGACTTCAGATCAACTCACGCCTGAGCAACGTGCAGGCTCAGAAATCTTTTTTGGTGCGCATTCCAGTTGGGGCTTCGGAATGGCGGTAGACATTCAGCGCAACCAAATCTTTCACACCCCAGGCCGATTCGGTTGGTCCGGCGGCTTCGGCACAACGGCCTACACCGATCCTGCAGAGGGAATGATCGGCATCCTCTTCACGCAGCGTATGATGGATTCGCCGGAACCGCCGAAGGTATTCACTGACTTCTGGACACTGGCGTATGGAGCAATGGAATAGGCATCAGGCAACAGCTTCGCGGCGTGTTGTGGCCGGGGCGTTACGCCACACGGGCGCGATCATAGTCTGGCGCCTAACAAAGCGTTGAAGCTGACGGCTCCTTCGGTTCACGCTTTTTGCAATGCCGCGGTTGTTAAAGATCCTGGGCGGCGGGGCGAAAAAGCGTGCCCCTCGGCCCGCAGCTTAACGCTGGCGTTAGGCAGACATGGAGATTATGAAAACTGTTGTGCTTAATATTTGTGTCTTGCTTGCAGTTTCTGGCTGCGCGCGTCATTTTTCCGATGTGTCACCCTATGTTAAGGCCCAGACAATTGATGCAGCTACTAACAAACCAATTGGTGGTGCAGTAGCATACTGTATTGAGCGGCCTAATATTCGAGCAATATCAGATTCAGGTGGTATTTTAATAATAATAAAGGCAAAAGAGCAGATAAGATATTTTCCGTTTGGCCCTTGGTCAAATGCGCCACCGGATTGCACACTTATTATAAAAGCAACTGGCTGTGAAGATATTAAATTCGAAAGCATTAGAAAGTGGGATATAGATAAAGGAATTATATATATGAGAAACAAATAGCTGCCTAATCAGCTGTTAGCCGGACCTTGTCGGTGAAAAGTTGGGGGAGGTGCATTCCATGCAACTAGGCGATTTGAAGACATCAGCTGAGATAGCAGAGTCAGTGATTAAATCTGTTGCCTTGGTCGTAGCGGGTTTATGGGCTTATCGCAGATTTATTGTAGAGGGAGAGCATGAGGAATCACTGTGCCTGACAATTGGGACTAAGGTTCTACCGTCGGATCGAGCTGATGTCCGATTAGTTGAGGTACGTTGTGATTTGAGGAATGTCGGCAAGATTCCCTGCCAAGTCGAACTCGAAAGTTCAACAGTTTCGGTGTCAAGAGTTGGGGGAGACATTAAGGACGGAAACGTCGTGTGGCAAGCAAATCCTTATTTTCACGCCCGCTTCGGTACGAACGGAGATCTATTTAACATTCCTGTTGGAGCGGCGATGAGCCGCGTGACTTTCGTGGCAGTTCCGCACCCTGGAGTGTATGGCGTGCGCGTGATAATAGCCCAAACGGAGCAAGCTGCGCGACTCTTTTATCGGCGCATGAAATTGCCGTTTCCAGCAGATTGGAAGGCGAATCCCTCGGGATGGGACGATTCCGTGATCATAAGCACGGGCGGAGCCGAGCCCGAAAAATTAAAGGCGCAGACTGTTTTGGGAGACACTATAGGAGCACAGGCTTGAGGCCGGCTAACCACAGGCTGGAGCTGACGGCTGCCCTGCGGGAAATCATGAGGCCCCGCAGCTCAGCCTGAGCGTTATGTGGTCTTGTTATCCCCCTGTTGACATGTGTCACGTGACAAGTTACACTTAGTGCATGATTAAGACGTTTGCCGACAAGGAAACGCTGGAGTTGTACGAAACGGGGAAGTCTAAACGACTTCCGCCGGATATTCGGAGACGGGCGATGCGGAGGCTGGAATATCTCGATATGGCGACAGGGTTGGAGGATTTGAAAGTACCTCCAAGTAATCGACTTCATGAACTGCAACGGGATCGAAAGGGGCAATATTCCATTTCTGTCAACGACCAATGGCGCATATGTTTCCGATTTGAAGATGGAGATGTCTACGATGTTGAACTCACGGATTACCACTGAGGCGAGGTGCGATATGAGCATTCCGAACACAAGAGAGCGAAAAGTTCGTCCGACTCATCCTGGCGAGATGCTTCGAGAGGATTTTTTGCCCGATTACGGTCTCACTGTATCGACTTTTGCAAAGGCATTGGGGGTGTCGCGCCAGACGGTCAACGAGTTGCTTCGTGAGCGACGGTCCGTGAGCCCGGAGATGGCGCTTCGGCTCTCCCGTTTGTTTGGCAACACGGCCGAGTTCTGGCTCAATGTCCAGCGGACTGTAGATCTATGGGAGGCATCTCGAACCATAAAGGAGAAAATCAAGCATATAAGTCCACTGAACGCCGCATAACCACAGGCTGAAGCTGACGGTCCCCTTGGCGAACTTCGTGAGGCCCCGCAGCTCAGCCGGAGCGTTAGTCGCACAGCGGTGAAAAATGCATTTGCATAATCCTCTTGGGTGTGGGTACAATATATTGTACCACATAACGTATCCCGCAGGAGGAGGCCATGCCTAAAGTTCTCCCCACCGAAGATGTCAGAACCCTTTCTGAATTTAGAGCCAACACCGCTGCGTTCGTAAACCAAGTGAAAGAAACCCGTAGACCGCTAATTTTGACACAGCATGGGCGGAGTGCTGCCGTGCTCCTGGACGTTAAGGCATATGAGGATCTTATCGAGCATGCCGAGTTGCTTCATGACGTCGAGGTTGCAGAGGCCCAGATCGCTGAAGGGAAATTTATAGAGCATGAAGATTTCAAAAAATACATGTTTGAGCGGCTTGGCCTATGAGGGTTGCTTGGTCATATGTTGCGCTAGGAAATCTAATTGAAACAAATAAATATATAGCGAGTGAAAATCCGGAGACGGCACGGAAAGTAATAAATGATATTTTCGAGGCAGGAAACAAAATAAAGGCATTTCCAGAAAAGGGTCGTATTGTTCCAGAACTTCGGAGAAAAAACGTAAGGGAAGTATTTTGTTGCGAATATCGAATAATTTATAGGATCGAATCGAAACGTATATTTGTATTAACAGTTCTCCATATGAAACAGCTATTAAAGAAAAACCATATATAGTCAAATGCTGGCGTCTAACAAACGCTTGAAGCTGACGGCTCCTTCAGTCACACTTTTATGTTTTTCGCTGACAAAAGTACGCCTTCGGCCCGCAGCTTAGCCTGAGCGTTAGACTGCCTTTAACATCACAACAACGAAAACGGAGGAACACACGATGCGGATAGCCAAGGAAGACATACCAGTCAGAATCAACGTACCAGGCGCGGTTGCCCGACAAAAAACGAATTTCGGCGACGCGACTGGGTACGGCAGGATCGGCGGCGAGTACTTTTCTCTCGGCGCTGGTACGGACATTTCTCCGCTACTTAAAGGACTGGAGGGAGACCTTTGCCAAAGTCCACACTGGGGCTATCTGTTGAAAGGTAAACTCACCATTACTTACGCAGACGGCAACCGGGAAGAGATCAAGAGCGGTGACCTATTCTACTGGCCGCCCGGACACACGGTAAGAGTCGGAGAAGATGCCGAGGTCATTCTGTTCAGTCCGCAGGACGAACACAGTAAGGTCATAGATCACATGCTGGGCAAGATGGGCGCGTGACATAGATACTGGGTTAAATCCTGAGTGCCCGCAGCTCAGCCTGAACGTTAGGT
>JBAZWE010000093.1:5403-6679 GCA_041660545.1 Thermoleophilia bacterium | reverse complement strand
GATGACCATGGCGATGCAGCGGGCCAGTCCGATCATGATCACTCCGGCCATGTACTCCGGGTAGTTGTGCAGGAAGATTATCGCCAGCACGAACATGAGGATAGGACCGACGACCCAATTCTGAAAAAGGGACAGACCCAGTATCTTCTTGTTTTTAAACACTTCCCCCATATCCTCGTACCTCACCTTTGCAAAAGGCGGGTACATCATCAGAATCAGTCCGATGGCTATGGGGATGTTGGTGGTGCCGAGCGAAAAGGAGTTGATGAAATCTTCCACTCCGGAGATGAAATAACCGGCCGCGACGCCGGCTGCCATCGCGGTAAATATCCACAGGGTCAGATATGTATCGAGAAACGAAAGTCTTCGGCCGGTATTGGAAGTCAAATCAGCCCTCCTCTGGTTCAGGCTCCAGTATGTCTGGATGTCTTACTATCCGGATGAACGGATAGATTTCACAAAAAAAATCAGTTGCAGGCGGAAAACTGCTTTTTTGAAGCATGTTTCCGCAGGGATTTTTGATCGCTCATTACCTGCTTGATGGCAGGGAGATCCTTTGTCAGCAGCTTCAGAAGGTCCTTGTGAAGAGCGCTGTCGCCTTCTGACAGGCGGTAATGCATCCATACCCCCTGGCGGCGGTCACTCACCAGGCCGGAGTTTTTCAAGTAAGCCAGGTGCCGGGAAACGGTGGATTGCGGCAGGCCCAGAATCGATACCAGATCACAGACACACAACTCGCCCTCCAGGAGAAGACCCAGAATTCGCAGGCGGGTATCATCTGAGAGGGCTTTGAAAAGCTGGGCGGTCTTTTTCATGGTCACAATATATCCGCGTAAGCGGATGAAGTCAAGATTCGCTCCGCTTGCGTTCCTTGGCCTCCCTGCGCTCCAATAGTTTTCTATCTCTTCTTTTCAGATAGCGGTCGCCGATCACGCCCAGCGAGGCAACCACGGCGCCGACCCCGGTCAAAAGATAAAAAACCGTGAACAGGCGGGACGCATCATTCGTGGGCGCGATGTCTCCGTAGCCCACGGTAGTCAGGCTGAAGGTGGAAAAATAGAGGCTCTCGATCCAGCTCCAGTCTTCCAGCTTGTGATAAACCAGAGTGCCTGTGGCAAGAAAAATCATGATCGTCGAAGCGGCGGCTATTACCGGTTTACGCATATCCGCGCCTGTCTCCCTCATGAACCCGATACTCTTCTCTTCCGGCCCGGTTTCGGGTTCTTGCACCTTACCTTCTTCGTCAGTCATGTTTCGCACCGCCTTTTCCGGCCAG
>JBAZWE010000093.1:0-5393 GCA_041660545.1 Thermoleophilia bacterium | reverse complement strand
CAGCACCAGGATATAGACGATCAGTACTGCCGCAATCAAAAGGGCGGACATCATCGATGGCTGGTCCATGACAACAAGAGTCAGGAGGGCCAGCACTATTCCGGCGGCGCGTAGTATGCCCTTCTGTCTGGCGACCCACACGCCGGACGGTTCCAGATTGAGATCTTCCCGGGCTTCCTTGCCGGCTCTATAGAGTTTCATGACCCAGGCACGGAATGTCACGGCCAGGGGATAGGGGCCCATTATGAAACCGACCCCGGCTACCGCCAGCCCGAAGGCAAAGCCTCGTCTGAGTGTGGTTTTCAGCGATCCGGCGATGATATCGAAAAAGGATGTTGCGGCCGGCAGGTCTATGGTTTTTCCTGACGCGACCGCGTCCAGGTAATAACCGCGGCCGATCGCCACGCCGACCAGTAGCAAGGCCATCCCGGCGGCAAGGCCGAGCCCGATCCAGAAGAGAGCATTCCAGCGGTTGCGCGACAGCCACATGGCGGCGGCAAACAGCACCAGGGAGATGATCGGTAGCCAGGTGGCGAGTCCGCTCAAAAGATGAATGCTCTGCTGGGCAACGGTTATATTCTGATATTCAAAGATCGTGAACTGTGTGCCGGTGTCTTCGATGCGTATATTTTCGAAAATGGTTATGCCTTTATCCGCAAGCCGGGCTTTCACGATTTCGAACAACGCGCCCAGGTCGAGGTAGACCTTGCCTTCCTCGGAATAAATAGTACCCTTCTCTCCGGAAAGGACCTGTTTCAACATATCGTGCCCCTTGCGATTCGACTCCTGCCAGATTTTGACGAACTCCTCGGAGTCGAGCTGTTTGCGGATCTGCTCGTTGACGTAGCCCTGTGTGGCGCCTACTATCGGGGCCGCCAGAAAATCCACTTTATCGGGCAGCGCTTCGCGCGCAAGATCCGCGGCATGGGTGCGAGCGAAAAGCTCATCCGTGACCTTGTTCGCGACCGCGTCCTTGATCGCGGGATCTTCGCTAAGCGGGGTGATGGTGGTGACATATTCGTCAGAATCGAGCACGACCTTGTTCAGCCAGACGATGGCTACCGAGACGGTGGCCACCATACAGCCGAGCACGATCAGGACGATCGCGGCTAAGTTTTTCCATTTGGCGGGTATATTCATCTGGTTGATCTTTTACCGGACGCGCAACAGTTATTTCCAGGCAGAGGCATATATAAACCACTGACAGGCCGGCAAGGCTTCTTTTAAAGCTAGAAGTTTGCCGCATGACGCTGGTGTCCTCCAGGCGGCCGGCGTTGGCTGTCGAAACGAAAGAGCAGTATGGATATTGAAAAACCAAAACGTTCCACGCCGCATTGGGTCTCTAAAGCCCGTAGTGTACTGATTTTCGCCGACGACGCGGTGCATGTGATAGTCGCGGCCTTTCTGGTAGTGGCTGCATTCATAATGTTTTATTATGCCGCCGGGAATCTGACTGATATCAGCGTGGCCGCCACACTTGGGGTCGTCAACGACGTTCTGTTCGTGCTGATCATCGCCGAACTCCTGTGGACCATAATCCGTTACCTGCGGCGGGAGAAGTTTTCACTCGCGCCGTTTCTTTTCATGGGCATCATCTCAAGTCTGAGGCGGATGCTTTATATCGATGCGCAGATGTCCATGGGAACGGGCGAGCGAACGTTCAATGAGAACATCATGGAACTGGGAATCCATGTCGGCATCATCTTCGTGCTCGTCGTCGCCTATTATCTGATCAGAAAAGTCAACCTCGCCACGGATTAGGACCGGCTCGTGACTGAAAAAGACGCAGGGTTAAACTGTCCCAACGCGGATGGCATACTGCATCCGGTGACACTTCACACGCATTTGGGCACGCCCATTCTCCTCGACCAGTGCGATGGTTGCGGCGGCGTCTGGTTCGACAAGCTCGAGCTTTTCCAGGTGGACGTCACCGAGGCGGAAAAGATCGATACTCTGGATAAAAAAGCGTTGCGTTCCCCCGGCGGGTCGAAGGAGTCGCCCGTATGCCCACGTTGCGCCGCGCCGCTGAAAGCATTCCATGACGCGAACATACCATCCAACATCCAGTTGCTGTTCTGCTGGCAATGCGAGGGCTTCTGGGCCAATCACGGCGATCTGGCCGGTTATACACGATTTCGCCGGCAGGGTCACAAAAGGCCCGACCCGAAGCTGGCCGAGGAATATGAGAAGATGCTCGCATCGCAAAGCAGCAAGAAGTACTGGCAGGGACTGGAGAGCGTCGGCGTGGAGATAGGCGGCCATCGCGATTTTGCCACTGGTCTGCCGCTGGACGGTTCGCCCGAACAGCTGGCTCGTATCGATAGTGTCCAGGACATCACGTACACGTTTTTGGGAATCGTCTACCGCCTGCTTTTCGGCGGATTGTAAGCTACGTCCTCAGTCCGGATATGGTTGGCGGGCGGTGTTTCATTTGCAAATGTACTCCCTGTTTCGCTAGCCTAGATATAGCAGGTCTCTCTGAAAAAAAGATTGGAGTAAATCATGTCTGTAATACTTGATAAGGCACAGGAACTCGCCGACGCGATTTCCGAGAGCGAGGAGCTGGTGCTCCTGCGCGAGGCGGCTGAGAAGGTCGACAACGATGAGGCGGCGACCACGGCTTTGAAGAAGTTCCAGGAGAAACAGGAAATGGTACAGCGCGCCGCCAGCTCCGGGCTTCAGCTACCGCCCGAGCAGATGGAAGAGCTTCAGGCGATGCAGGGCGAGATACGAGATATCCCCAGTATCCAGGGTTTTGCAACGGCCCAGACCGGTTTCAACGAACTGATGGACAAGGTGAACGAGATAATCTCGTGCGCGGTGATGGGCAAACAGCCCGGCGACGAGCCCGAAGGGGAAAGCTGTAGCCCCGGTTGCAGCTGCGGTCACTGACGCAGCCGGCTTCATTAGTATTTAAGACAGGCCTACACCTGGGGCGTTCAATCAATTTCGCCCCATGACAGAGTCTATATTTAACGGATTGGCGGTGATTTGATTGGCGGAAAAGCCCAAGATAGATCCGGAGGAGTGCACGGGTTGTGGCATTTGCGTGGACGAATGTCCCAATGAATGTCTCGAACTCGACTCCGAGGACATAGCAACCCTGGCGAACGCCGCGGACTGTGACGGTTGCGCGACCTGCGAAGATTCGTGCCCGACGGAGGCCATTAAAATGGTCGAGTCCTAGACGCGGGTCAAAAACGAAACCAACAGGCGTATATGCTATACGCCCGGAATAAGAAAAACTCCTCTATGCAGAGGAGTTTTTCATTTATTCATGTCGCTCAATGCTGATTCAGGCAAGTTTGCCAATCAACAGCATGAACTGCACTTGCAGGTGCTCGAGCTCTTTTTGCCCGATTTTCTGATCTTCATCGTCACACCTCCCTGGAACCTTCGGGTTCCTCCTGGTTTCTTGCCAAGTTACTTAAGCACACCGTACCGGTAGCACTGGCACAGGTCAGCTCCGTTCTCTTTATTATACCCATGTGCGCGAAATCTGCACCCGCCGCGGCACTCTTCCACGAACTGGCAGTTACACTCGAGATCCGAAAGCGGTATCTTGGCAATCTTCTGCCAGCAGGGCTCGAGTCCTTCTTCGATGGAACCGATCGCTTTATCCGCATAGAACCCGCAGCGGGCGACCTTGCCGTCGGTCATCACCGCCATCAGGTGGGCGCCGCAGGCGAAACCTGCCAACGGCTCATGGATGGCGCCGCCATATGACCGGCGCAGATAAGGCCCGGCGGTGCGAGGGTCGACCAACAGGTCTGTGTTATCGGCCAGGCGGCCGACCGCCGAGGGAAGATCGATGCTCCACTCACGGGCGCCCAGCTCCCTGACAAGTTCTTCCAGATTGTCAAAATCGTCAAGATTGCGCCGGTGGATCATGGTGGCAACAGACACATCCACCCCGGCCGTTTTCAGGTAGCCGATCGCGGCCACGGACCGCTCGAAAGAACCCCAGCCACGAAGATGATCGTGTGCCTCCCGCATGCCATCGAGACTTATCTGCACCTCCTGGGCCGAGAGTCTGTGCGCGGTCTTCTCGTCGATCAACGTGCCGTTGGTAAGCAGGACGACCCGCAGGTCCTTTTGCCCCAGGTAATCGTTGACCTCCCAGAAACTTTTATGCAGGAGCGGTTCCCCGCCTGAGATCAGAAGGCGAAGTCCCTGCATGGCTTCGAACTGGTCGGCGATGGCGACAATCTCCGGCAACGAGAGATCATGGGAACCGCTCTCGCCCTGAAAACAGTGCCGGCACTTGAGATTGCAGCGGTCGGTTATGTGAAGCAGGAGGTATCGTAGTGAAGGGACCGGGCTTGCTCGCAAATGAAGCGCTCGCGGTGTGACCTCCCCGGCCGGTTCGAGGATGTTCTCATCAAGACAGAAATCGACAAATTCTTTGTCTTCATCTGAATCCGGAGCCACGGCGCCACGGCCGCACTTTTCCAGGAAGGTCATGGCTTTAAGGTTGATGAAATACAGTTCGTCCGTGGAGCGGTTATAAACGCTGGGTTCTTCCAGGTGCTTGGGAGAGCAGTCCGGCGTAAGCTTAAGGAGCGGACCAGTCGCAGCCTCTTTATCAGGCGGACAGTCGCTCCCGCGGGAAGTCACTTTTCTGCCTCGCGGGGTTTTACGGCCTGTGCCAGCTGGGCGGGTGAAAGAACGCCGCGCTTGATCACCAGCCGCAGGATCTGGAAACAGGAGCACTCGAGGTCTTCCTCATGGTCCTCAGTATAAAAGTCACAATCATGGCATAGAAGCTTTCGCAGCTCGGCGGCTGTCAGGTCATCAGTCCTTGAGCCGAGTTCGCGGGCTGTGGCGATAAGGTTCGAAAATTCCTGATGGGAAGTCATCGGGTTCACCATATCAAAGCGGCGTTCCGGCCGCCAGTATCACATGATTTTACCTGCCGTTTTTTACTTCAGCAGCATTAATAAAGCTGATACAGGATATTTATTGCTAATGCAGGTATTTAGCTTCTCTTAGTCTAAATAAAAGTAACTATCCATAAATGGTGCGAATACATCTTGACAAATACCAAAACGTGGGATTTAATACCCCAGAGGGTACTTCCATCCCGAGTTCTTTTCACGTTTTTTCACATTTCTCGTAATCAAGGGAGGGCACATGGAAGCTCGCGTACGCGCGGAATACTGTGCCTCAGGCCATAGTGACACGCGATCAAGGCGGCGGCCGTGAGGTGGATTATCAAGAAGTTCAAAGGGATTGGTCACTGGTTTTCCAATCTCTCATCGACGGCTAAGATTATCGTTTCGGTAATCTTGCTCGTATTAATTTTTGCCGGCAGCCTGGGAAGCTACCGGATGTATAACTACACGCAGAACGATCCGGAGTTCTGCCGCTCATGTCACACTATGGAGACGGCA
>JBAZWE010000092.1:0-6964 GCA_041660545.1 Thermoleophilia bacterium | reverse complement strand
CGCGGCTGGATGGGTTTTTCGCCGGAGCGGGTGGTCGACGATCTTGAGCGCCTGGTGAAAGATCACGGCGTCAATGCTTTTGATTTTGCGGATACGAACTTTTTTGTCAGCAAGAAGCGGGTGCGGGCTATTTGCGAAGGCATAATCGAGCGTGGGCTGGATATAAAGTGGGCCGCCGATGTCCGCACGAAACAGTTCATCGATTTTTCTCCCGAGCTGCGGCAGCTCATATATGATGCCGGCTGCAGGAGACTGCTTTTGGGAGCCGAATCAGGCTCGCAGGAGGCGCTGGAGCACATTGGAAAGCAGACCACGGTGGATGACACCCTTCATGTGGCACGCGTCTGTGACAAGCTCGGTATCATAACCCGGTTCACCACGATGTTTGGTTTTCCCGGGGAGCCCGAGAAGGATATCGAGGCCACTTTACGTATGATTGAGGGGATAAAGGCGATAAACGAGGATTTCGAGGTCCACGGTTTCTTTTTTGCGCCATATCCTGGCGCTCCCATGTATCAGGAAGCCATCCGCCTGGGATTCAAACCACCGGATCGACTCGAAGACTGGGCGGATTTCGATCTGACCGAACTTCATACACCCTGGGTGAATCCGGTATACAAGGAAAAAGTCGACATGATCATAGATTTTTATATGCCCTTCGCCTCACCGGGGCCGGAACTGAGACAGAAAATGGCCGCCGGTGGACCGAAAGCAATCGCCTATCGCGGCATGCACAAGATGGCGGCGTGGCGAGTCGGCAAGCGTGACTTTCGCATGCCGATCGAGTGGCGCATCAAGAAGTTCAAGGCGGGACGCAAGGCTTGACGATGACAGAAACCGACAAAAATGAGTTGCCGACATATGAGGGAGCCATGACACAGATAGACTGCGCTGTTTGTGGCAGCGCCGCCCAGCGTCCAGCCTGGACGGTCAAGGATACACTGCTTGAATTTCCCGGCGAACATAAAATTGTAAGATGCCCGGAATGTGGGACGCTGAGGATGTCACCGCGTCCTCCTTTCGAAGAGCGACGCAAGGCTTTCACGGATCTGTATCCACTTTTCGACTGGGCCTTGGGGCGCAGGCATACTACCGTAGCGGACGAACGCATCGCCCGCTTTCATAACCAGATAGCCGAGATTTCAAAACGTCACCGGCCCGGGAGACTTCTGGATATCGGTTGTAGCGATGGTGATTTCATGCTGGGCATGAAACGCCGCGGCTGGGATGTGCACGGCATAGAGATGCACAAAAAGGTAGCCGAGTATGCACGCGATGAGCGCGGACTGGATGTGACGATCGGCGCCGAGCACGAGGTGGATTGGGATGGAACCTATGATTGCATCGCATTGTTCGGTGTCCTTGAAGATCTCGATGACCCGAACGCCTGCTTGAAGCGTTGCCACGAGCATCTGGCCGAAGGCGGCCTGCTGGTCATCCAGACACATAACATCGCGTCACTGGAGGCGCGCTATTTCGGCGCCGACTGGTTCAACGTCGAAGCGCCTCGTCATGTCTGGCATTTTACGCCTAAATCTCTCAAACTGCTTTTGAAGAACAATGGTTTTAGCCAGGACATACTGTTTCACTACGGGTCGGCCTACGTTACCGAGCGCAGCATTGAGAATCGTCGCGGTAAAGTGTTTCCCTCCTCGACAATGGACCGTTTATTTCGCAAGTTGATCATAATGCCAGCCGAGCGGATTACGCCGCGCATAGGGCAGGGAATAGAGATTGAATCCTACAGCCGGAAATCCGGCGCCAACATATAAAGACAGAGAACAGATCATGAAATTCTTACTATTCTTCCCCCTCACCAACAAGGACAACAAGCATAAGGTCAGCCCGCCCTTAAGCCTGCTGGCCCTGGCCGGCCCACTGATGAGGGAAGGCATCGAGGTTGAGATCGTCGACGCGAGGGTGGAGCCGGACTACGAGGCCAAAGTCCTTGACCTAATGGAAGACGCCGACCTGTTCGGGGTCAGCTCGATGACCGGATATCAGATTGCGGACGGGCTCAAGGTTTCGGCCGCCGTCAAGAAAAAGTATCCGGACAAGCCCGTGGTATGGGGAGGTTATCATCCTTCACTGCTGGCACAGCAGACAATCCTTGATGAAAATATAGACCTGGCTGTGAGAGGGCAGGGGGAGGAGACCATTCTCGATCTCGCGCGTTGGCTGGCCGGCGAGATCAAACTCAATGACATCCCCGGTCTTACGATGAAGGTCGATGGCGCCGTGGTTCACAACCCGGAGCGCAAGGTCGCCGATATCAACGCCTTTCCGGCCATGCCCTATGACCTTGTCGACGTGGACAGATACATCGAGTTCAACCGGCGTCACCATGACGATACACGGCGGGCGGTGAGCTACGTTTCCAGTTTCGGCTGTCCTCACGCCTGCGGCTTCTGCTCGAATCCCGAGGCGTACGGACGCAAGTGGAAGGGTCTGGAGGCCTCTCGTGTCGTGGCGGAGGTAACCGGCCTGGTTAAGAAGCATGACCTGGAACGCGTTTATTTTGATGACAACAATTTTTTTGCCTCGAAGCGGCGGGTGCGTGAGATCTGCAAGGGTTTCAAGGCGGCGCCGCGCAGTTTCGAATGGTTTGCCACGATCCGTCCCACCCAGGTGCTGGCATTTGACGACGAGGACTTGCAGCTGATCAGGGATTCAGGCTGCACCAAATTCATGATGGGTGCGGAATCCGGCGACAACGCGATCCTGGAGCTTATCAACAAGGGCAACGAGGCGAGCGATGTGCTGGAGGCGACGAGGCGTTGCCGCGATCACAATATCCAGCCGTCCTACGTATTCATATTCGGCTTTCCGACTGAAACCTGGGCACAGATGAAGACCACGCTCGACTTCATGAAGCAGCTGAAAGAGATTTATGCCGATACCCGCACGACGACGCTTTTCTTTACACCATACCCGGGTACCGCGCTTACACAGCTGGGTGAGAAGAGTGGATTTAAGCTGCCGGACACTCTGGCCGACTGGGCTGTTTATGACGCCCGCTCGGTTCAGACCCCATGGATAACGAGAAAGCAGAAGACCAGGGTCAAACAGCTGGCCGATTTCTATCTGCCCTGGGCCTATCCCAACCAGCTGGCTCGTGAAAAAGTAGCCCGCAGCAAGGTAAAACCGGTCTACTGGCTTTTCTCGCAGACTTGCAGGATCAGGGTGGGACTCGGTTTTTACTCCCTTCCCTGGGAATGGAAGCTGGCACGCTGGCTGAATCTGACCTAGCGCGGCCCTGATTGCTGTTACTATAATGGAAGTCTGATGATCAAAACCGAAAGAAAAACCGAATACGACCGGCGGGGAAAAAAGAAGATCGTTCTCTTCTTTCCCACACCCGCATATGGTCACTATCGCATCGAGCTGGGATTAGCGCTCGCGGTGATCGCGGCGCCTCTTGAAGGCAAATACGAGCTGCACCTGATCGACGAGAGGGTCACACCCGACTACGAACAGGAAGTCTTAAGCAACCTGGACGACACTGTCTGTGTGGGCATCAGCTCCATCACCGGCTTCCAGATAAAACGCGGTATCGAGATGGCGAGGAAGGTGCGCGAGGTTGCTCCGGATGTGCCTATCGTATGGGGGGGTTATCACCCGTCGCTCTTTCCCGAACAATGCTGTGAATCGGTCGCCTGCGATATTGTCTGTGTGGGGCAGGGGGATGAGACCTTCAAGGATATCGTCGCGAGCCTGTCAGCCGGCAAATCGCCTGAGGGCGTGCTGGGCTGCGCGTACTGGACTCCTGAAGGAACTGTTGTCAATGAGCCGCGGCCGCTGACGAACATCAATGATGTCCTGCCGGCGCCATATCATCTGATCGACGTCGACCGCGCTATCGAGCTCAACCAGAAGACAAATAACGAAAAGATCCGCACCACGGAGTTTCATTCCAGCCAGGGTTGTCCCGGCAAGTGTGGCTACTGTGCCGACGCCCAGCTCTATCAGCGTCACTGGACCGGGCTGGATGCCGAGCGCGTTGTCAGGGAAGTGGTCAGTCTTGTAAAGACTCACAATCTCGACCAGGTCAATTTCAGCGATGCGAATTTTTTCGCCAACCAGAACCGGGTCAAGGCAATTTGTGAGGGCTTCATCGAAACGGGGCTCAATATCCGCTGGGTCGCCTCCGCGCGTCCGGATACTTTCCACCGCTATAAACCCGAAGTGCTCAAACTCATCCGCGAAAGCGGCTGCAAGCGCATCATCGTCGGCGCCGAATCCGCCTCGGAACCAGTGCTGGAGCTTATCTGCAAAGGGGCCACCGCGGAGGATCATTTAAAGAGCGCCCAGGTCTGCAAGGACTACGGCATCGGGGCCACCTTCACGTTTATCACCGGCTTTCCACATCCACCCGGGACGCCGGCCCAGGAGACGACGCAGGATCTGCTTGACTTCATCCAGAAGGTAAAAAAGATCCACTCGGACATCCGCACAAAGATTTTTGTCTTCACACCATATCCCGGCACGCCGCTTTACGACCTTTCACTCAAGTACGGGATGCGGGAACCAAAGTCGCTGGAGGAGTGGGCTGATTATAATCCGGCTACTCTCCAGGAAAGCCAGTGGGTTACGCATGCGGAGCGCAGGATGATAGAAAAAATCAACGGTTTCTACTATCCCTTTGCTTACCCCGACAGCAACATGCAGGTCAGTCTCACGCACGGCGCAAAAAAATGGCCTTATAAACTGATGCACGGACTGGCCCGGGCAAGGACAAGAACCGGTTTTTACGCCCTGCCGCTGGAATGGCTCCTGTTCAAGACCTTCAAAAAAGGAACGTTCGAGCCCATAGCCTGATCGAGTGAAGCAACTCCTTTTCAACAGGATGACTGGGCCGGATTCAACAGGTAGGTAATCATGTCAATAAAAACAAAAGCAAAAACACTTGTGAAGAACAAGGCCCTGCGGGCTGAGGAGATCGTGTCCGATTTTCCGAACCGCATCAATATCGAGCCGACCAACCAGTGCAACCTGCGATGCAACATGTGTCCGCGTAAGGATCTCACACGTCCTGTGGGAGAGATAGACATGGATCTTTTTGACAAGCTGGCGCAGGAGATTTCGCGTCACGCACCGTCGGAGGTGAGGCTTCACAAGGACGGTGAGCCGCTCATGGCTCCCCATATATTCGAACTCATCGACCGCATCAAGACCGTGGCGCCGAGCACACTGCTCAACATGGACACGAATGCCCTGCTGCTGGACGAGGAGAAGGCCAACCATATCCTGGATTCGAAGCTGGACATCCTGCTTTTCAGCGTCAATGCCGCCACGCCCGAGACTTACAAGAAAGTGCGTGGCTCGACAAAATATGACAAGGTCATCACCAACATCGAGCGTTTCCTCGAAATGCGCAAGGAACGAGGGTACGTCTGGCCGAAGGTAAAGGTCCAGCTTATCGTCATGGCTGAGACCAAGGATGAGATTGGTCTCTTCAAGGAAAAATGGGGACCTCACGAAGTCGACGTACTGCTGATACCCGCGATCAACTGGGGCGGCCACCGGCCGGAGGTCAAGAGCCTGATGCAGTTGCCGGCACGCCGCTATCCCTGCACATTCCTCTGGAATTCCTTTTCCATCAACTACGACGGCAAAGTGAGTTTCTGCAACGTTGACTATAATCACCTCGGTATCGTCGGAGACGTAAGGGAGCAGACCATCGAGGAGATATGGAAGAGCCCCGAGTTCGAACGCTATCGTCAGCTGCACAAGCAGGGGCGCTGGAACGAGATAGATCTCTGTCGTGACTGCAACTACTGGGCGTATACCAGGAACATCTGGTACCCGACCCCGAAGGGCTGGGTATGAGCAACACCTCCTGTGATATCTGTGGCGGCACACATCAGGAGCTGATGTTTACCGGTTCGGATCGTCTGTTCGGCATCGAGGGTGAGTTCCCGCTGGTTCGCTGCCAGGACTGCGGCCTGATCTTCGTAAGTCCGAGGCCGACATTCGAGGAGATGGCGCGCTTCTATCCGCAGGACGATTACGACCTCTACAACAAGGCGGCGGGTCTCAAGGATCGGAGCATGGACGAACTGGGACGGTTGCTCGGTCCACGCAAGGGAAAGATAGACAAGTACCAGTCTACCGGGCGGCTGCTGGACATCGGCTTCGGAGACGGTTCCTTCCTCTATTTTATGAACCAGTGTGGCTGGGAGGTCGCTGGAGTCGATTTCAACGAGAAGATGGTCGCTCTGGTGAAGGACGAGCTCGGTATCGACGCAAAAGTAGGCGAACTGGAGGATGCCGGCTATGGCGAAGGGGCCTTTGACGTCGTCACACTCTGGGGTGTGCTTGAACATGTGCAGAGTCCGCGTGCGACCATCGGAGAGATCGGCCGCATAACGCCGGATGGAGCGCTGCTTGTTATATATACTCAGAATGCGGCCGCGCCGGAGGCACGCTGGCTGGGTCAGGACTGGTTCATATACGAGGTGCCCCGTCACCTTTACAGCTTTACCCCCGACTCGCTTGAAAAACTGCTGGCGACGGCCGGTTTCAGCGTGGTCGAGACAGTCTTTGAAACGCCGCTATATTATTGCCAGATGAACTGGCAGTATTTCAAGGAACGCCGGCTGGGCAGGAAGAATGATGTCGTGCATGAACCCACGCTTATCGACCGCGCGATGGTCAAACTGCTATCGCTCTATCGACGTATGGTCAACGGCAGCAACAGGTCATCGGCGATGACAGTCTATGCGGTCAAGCGGTCTTCGGAGGAAGGCCACGCCGGCGTAATTGCCGGTGCAGCGGACATAAAAGAAGAAACACAGAAAACTGAGGCACCGAATGCAGAATAACAAACTCGGAAACACGGGCCTGGAAGTGTCCCGTCTCGGACTTGGCGGTATCCCTTTTCAGTACATCGGTCAGACCGAGACCAATGAGATAATTCACAGCGCTCATGACCGGGGCGTCAATCTTGTTTATACATCGCGCA
>JBAZWE010000091.1:0-7071 GCA_041660545.1 Thermoleophilia bacterium | reverse complement strand
AGCCGTTGCCCGATTTTATCCTCCCACAGAGGCTTTCAAACCTGAAGCGGCCCGGCGGGCGGTTGTATGGGAATTCGCGTACTACCGCCACCCACAATCCGGCCGCGGAATCATCATCAGGAAGATTAGACTGAATAACGGCAGAAAAAAAGGGCCGTCGGCTTACGCCAACGGCCCAGTAATTACATATGCATCAGGCTACGATTTTACTGCCTGCTTGAGCTGGCTGCCTGCACTGAATTTCGGCACCTTGCTCGCTTTGATCTGAATCTTCTCTTTCGTCTGCGGATTAATTCCCTCTCGCGCAGCGCGCTGCTGTACGCTGAACTTGCCGAAGCCGGTGAACTGGACCTCTTCGCCCTTCTTCAGCGATTCGGTGACTACATCGATAAATGCGTCGACTGCAGCAGCGGCTTGGGTTTTATTAAGATCGGACTTTTCTGCAACTGCACTTATAAACTCGGATTTCCCCACTTCCATACCTCCTGGTTGTTGGGTTTGAGTAGCTGGCGGTTATGGACACTATCAGATGGAATTTCCCTTTACAAGCGGAATTCAACGTTTTTTCTATTTTCCACTGACAGTCATTTCGCCGATCAGCATGGACGGCGCATGGACGCTGCCCCCAAAAGGCACCCAGCGGTTGTCATTGCCTACTATCTGTACTGACTTGAGCATGGTCAAAAGGTTTCCGGCAATCGTCACTTCGCGCACGGGTTCTGACAACTGGCCCCCACGTATAAGACGACCTGTCGCACCCACGGAAAAATCGCCGGATATGGCATTGGCTCCCGAGTGCATGCCGCTTACATCCGTCACATAGAAGCCGAGGTCGACCTGACCGATCATCTCCTCGAGTGTTGCGGTGCCATCCAACAATCTTAAATTGGTAGCTCCCACATGAGGCATGGCCCGGTATGACCCCCGTACACCGTTGCCGGTGGAGTGCCGCGATTCCTTCCTGCCAGTGTATGTATCATATAAAAAGGCCTGCAATATACCGTTATTTATCAGAACCGTTTCTCTGGTGGGCACACCTTCGCCATCGAAGGGTGCACTTGACAAACCATCCGGGTGTGTTCCATCGTCTGATAGTCTGAAAACTTCGCTGGCAACGGTCTCCCCCTCCAGCCCGGCAAACATTGAACGCTGTTTCTGTACCGCCTCACCGGTCAACGCGGAGCCGATCACACCCAATAGACTGGCCGTCACAAATGGATCCGTGACAATCGGACAACTCATGCTCTGACATTGTGAAGCGCCCAGCAAAGCCACCGCACGTTCGGCGGCCTCCCGGCCGCAGGCGATACCATCCAGTTGACTGGGTTCCCTTCCTGTAGTAAATGAGACTCCTGTCTGCATCTCTCCGTCCTGTTCCGCTATCGCCTGCACGAATGCGTAACAGGTCGTCTCCCGGTATTCCTGGCTAAAACCGAGAGAATTGGCGATTGCCACGAGTCCCTCCCCTTCCGCGTAGGTCGCCGCCTCCACCTGCGAGACGCGCGAATCCCTCTCCAGGGATGCCCGCTCCACCGATTTGGCCAGTTCGATCTTCTCGGCCACGGGATAAGCCGCCAGCTTGCTGGAATATAGTTCAAGTTTTGGAAAGTCGGTCGCAGGCTCGGGAAGCCCAAGGAATTCATCCGAAACGGCCACTGCTGCATTTTCCGCCGCGGCCTTCGCTGTCTGCTCAAGGCTTTCACCGGAGAGATCGGATGTATAGGCGAAGCCGACCGAGTCACCCTTGAAAACCCGGATACCGACTCCGCTTCCGGTCGAGCTGGCCAGTTCCTCGACTTCCTGCCGGTAGACCTTCACCTTCAGCGAGCTGCTGATCATGGCAAAAGCCTCGGACTGGTCGACTCCCTGCCTTGACGCGTACTGGAGTGCTTTCCTGGCTGTATCAAGCATGTGTCATACCTCGGTACCCCCAACTGTCATATCAAGAATCCGGAGAGTCGGCTGACCGCTGCCTGCCGGGACACCCTGCCCGTCCTTGCCGCAAACGCCGATGTTCATCTCAAAATCATCCGCGAGCATATCGATATTGTTCATGGCAACCAGACCGTTGCCTATCAGCGTCGCGCCTCTTAGCGGTGTGGTTATCCTGCCATTTTCAACCATATAGCCCTCAGAAACGCCAAAAACAAAATCGCCTGTGGCCGGCTCGACCTGTCCCCCTGAAAGGGTCTTCGCATAGAAACCTTTTTCCGTTGATTCGATTATCTCGTCACGACTTTGCGTGCCTCCCAGTATGAAAGTATTGGTCATACGGGGAATGGGCGGATGCCTGAAGGACTGGCGCCGTCCGTTGCCCGTCAACGTCGCGCCCGCGTTGCGAGCCCTCAGCCTGTCGTACATAAAACCTCTGAGCACTCCCTTATCGATAAGCACGTTGCGCCGCGTCGGAACACCCTCATCGTCGAAGGCATTGGATCCCCACTCGCCTGATATGCTGCCGTCATCGACCAGCGTCACCAGTTCCGATGCCACCTTCTCGCCGATTTTTCCGGCAAAAACGCTAGTACCTTTCTCCACGGTGTCCGCTTCAAGCCCGTGACCGCAGGCCTCGTGAAAAAGGACGCCACCGAAACCACGATGCATGATGACAGTCATCCTGCCGCTGGGCGCAGGACGGGAATCGAGCATGATAAGAGCCTTCTCTCCCGCCGTCCTGCCGATAAGGTCCGGACTGTATTCCTTAAAGAGCTCCATGCCGCGATGGGCGCCGGCGCTGTCGTAACCGGTCTGCATCATGCCATCACGCGCCGCCACTACCCGGGCAATCAACCTCACTCTTGTTCTCTCTTCACCAGCCAGGTCACCCTCGGAATTGGCTATGAGTATCTCACTGAAGTCATCACTGTAGCCCACCGAAGCCTGCACGATCTCAGATCCGACACCGCGCGCGGCTTCATCGGCACGATACAGCATGGCGGCTTTTTCCGAGGTCTCGATCGATGACGGCGGTATCTCGATAGGGTTGCGCGTCTGTGGACTCACCAGCGCCAACTTGTTTGTGCCGGCGCCGCCATTGGCGAATCCTTCACCCGCGAGACGCGCCGCCTTCAGCAGCGATTCCTCATCAAGCCGGTCAGTTGAGACAAAAGAGATATTGCGTCCTTTGGTAACCCGGACCGAAGCGCCCGAGTCCAGACCACTGGAGCTTCTCTCCAGCCGGCTGTCTTCGAGGCTTAAGGAAGAGCCTCGATGACGTTCCGCATAGATCTCCGCGAATTCTCCGCCATGATTAAGGGCTTCGGCGATTATCTTCTCAATCAGTGCCTTTTCCAGCAACAAACGCAACCTCCCGTACTTCTCATTTATCGATGCCGGTTACTTCAACATACATACCAGACCCTTTTATTCTGTCCGGTGAAGCATATCTTATAACACAGCGCCGGCAACCGTGAGCCTGTTTAACCCATCAGAGAGGCACCTAATGCCATCAACCTCAGGTCCGATACTGATTTAAGAGCGGTGGTTGCGGGCTGGTAGTTGCCCGCGATGCAATTTTGCCGGTTTGCTACTTCGATTTTGGGGCGATCATGAAAGAAAACTGGGCCAACAGCCTCGCGCGCAAGCTCGAGGAAGACTCGCGGCAGGGGGAGAGCAGCCATCCTGCGTCCTTTGCTCAGCTGACTGAAGTCTATTCAAAACTGCACGAGAACATCAGTCGTGTGATAGTCGGCAAGAGCGATGTTATAAATCTGGTTTTGACAGCGCTTGTCAGTCGCGGCCATGTTCTATTGGAAGACATTCCCGGTGTGGGCAAGACGACACTTGCAAAAAGCATCGCCAAGTCAATTTCCGCCTCGTACTCGCGTATCCAGTTCACCCCGGACCTGTTGCCTTCGGACATAACCGGCAGCACCGTCTATTCACCAAAGGAAGAGCGGTTTTACTGGTCGCCGGGTCCCCTCTTTGCCAACATAGTCCTCGCGGACGAGATCAACCGCACCAGTCCACGCACCCAGTCGGCGTTACTGGAAGCCATGGAAGAGCAGCAGGTGACGATCGACAGGACAACCCATCAGTTGCCGGACCCGTTTTTTGTTATCGCGACACAAAACCCATTTGAGCTTCACGGCACCTTCCCTTTGCCCGAGAGCCAGACCGACAGATTCCTCGTCTCTCTGTCTCTGGGGCTGCCCGATCGGTTAAGCGAACAGAGGATGGTGCGCGAGCAGCTGGTGGTCCACCCGCTGGACTCCCTCAACCCGGTTGTCGATGCCGCTCAGATAACGGCTATCCAGGCAGCGGTGAGACAGATCAAGGTGGCCGACAGCATCATCAACTATGCGCTCGATATCATCACCGGTACACGCAACCATCCTGATGTCGTCATTGGAGCCTCCCCCAGAGCGACGATATCCCTTGTTCATACTTGCCAGGGACTGGCTTTTTCCAGTGGCCGGTCCTATGTCATCCCCGATGATGTGAAGCTGGCCGCCACGCCGGTCCTGGCGCACCGTATCGTGCTCAAGAGGAGATCGACGCTCAAGGGAGAGGACGCGGCCGGGATTATTTCGGCAATCGTCTCGTCGCGCCGCGTGCCGGTCTGAATACCGGCGGATCGCAAGGTCAACCATGCCGACCCGCAAGACAATTTTCTGGTTCACCGCCGCGATAGTTCTCTACCTCATCGCCTGGAACATCGGCTCCGGCTGGCTTTACATCCTGGTCGCGATGCTGACCGGGTTCCCGCTGACGTCGATTCTTTTGACAAGACTTAATACCCGTGGGATAAAAATAACACAGGAGTCGGCCGGTACTGTCTCCCAGGGTGACTCGGTTTCTTCCCGGCTCACTATAAACAACAGCTCGATCTTCCCCCGTTTTTTCCTGCGTTTCAAATGCTATTTCGGCGGCGCCGGCAACAGCGCGCTGCTTCCTTTTTTGGGAGGCAGGCGTCAAGGTGACCTTTCCCTGGAATTCAAGGATCTCAGAAGGGGCGTTTATGCGGGAGGACTTGTTTCGGCTGAAAGCAGCGCGCCGATAGGGCTTGCCCTAAGTCGGCGCCGGTTTGATACGCAAAGCCCTCTGGTCGTCTATCCGCGCTGGCACGGCATAAGAAGCGACTGGGGTGAAGGGAGAAAGGACGCCGGGTATATGGTATCGAGCTCTATCCCCACCCGGCATGCGACCAGCGATTTTCTGGGCGTCAGGGAATACCGCCCTGAAGATAGTCCAAGGTCCATACACTGGCGGACCTCTGCAAGAAGCAACAAGCTGGCCGTGATCGAATATGCACGACAGTCCGCCGTAACGCCGGTATTTATCGTGGATGCCTTTATTGAAGGCATCAGCGGCACGGGCCAGGACAGTTCATTTGAGACCGCCGTTTCACTGGCAGCTTCGCTGGTCCAGCGGGAAGCCCGGAAAAACAGGCGTTTTGCCATCGGAGAGACACTCATTGACGCCGCGGAGCGCGGTCTTGAGCATGACCCGGGACCGGCAATGCTGTGGCTTTCAAACGTCTCTGCCGGCGCCAGCGGGCCGCTTGAGCTTCCAGACACCGCACTTCCCTGGCCCGAATCCACCCCGGTGTTAATCATGACGAGCCACACCGCATACTCGGACTTACACAGGAACGAATTCTTTCAGGCTTTTCCAGGCTCGATAATCGTCATGCTGGACGGCCGCGGCTTCGATACCGGGAAACGCCACGCCTCCAGATTCATGGACGAAGAACAGCTGCGCGACCTCGCTGACGGCCTCGAGTCCCTGGGCTCGCTGTTTCTTCTCGTCCCATCACCCGAATCGGTTCCGGAATGCCTGGAAAACTTGTAAATTTCTATAGCGCCATAAACCCCAGGAGAGAACCTGAGGACAGCCTTTCTCTGAGGATCAGCGTACTGGCCAGCATCCTCACCGCCGAGATGACAATCCTCGCCATGGGCTACTACGATATCCTGACCGTGGTGGCTATCCCCACGCTGACAGCGGCTGGCTTTGCCTTAAGCTGGAAACGCCGGCGTCACCGCAACCTCGTGATCAAAATGCTGCTGTCGATCCTGGTCATATTTGCTGCTGTAATGTTTATGCGCCGTCTGATGACAAGCTTCTATGACACCCGCCTGCCGCTAATCGAGCTTTTACTGTGGCTGCAGGTGCTCCACTCTTTCGACTTGCCGGCTCGCAAAGACCTGAAATTCTCGTTGGCCAGCGGCTTGACGCTGGTAGCCGCGGGCGCTGTCCTATCTACCGGGATGTTCTATATCACGGGGCTGATACTCTTCAGCATCACCGCCGTGGTCGCATTGATATATTTTCACCTGTCCGAACAGTCGATGCGCACTGACACCATTCCTGCTGTCAGACCGATGTACGTGATTTCCTATGCGGCCATTGTCTGGATCGTCTGCATGATCGTAACCGTGCCGCTGTTGCTGTTGATGCCGCAGAACACGCAGGCAAAAGTGCGCTCACTGCCTTTCTCTGGTCTGCAGAAGATCCTGGGAGACTTCTCCGGAGATGTTGTTAACCCCTCTTATTCGCAAAACGCCGGTAGTCCTTTTGATAATCCGCCTCAGTTCGATGCCAACTCCTATTACGGCTTCAATCCCTACATGGACCTGCGGTCCCGCGGCAACTTAAGCGACGATGTGATACTCAAGGTCCGGTCAGACGGTTACGACTATTACCGGGGAATGGTGTTCGACCGCTATAACGGCAAAGGCTGGGAGATCAGTTCCGACGATACGCGTGACGTCAAGACCGATGAGCCGCCTTTCGACCTGGATATGCCCGGCTATCCTCTTCCCGCATCAAAAATGACGATCCAGAGTTTTTACGTAGAGGGAGACCTTCCCAATATCATCTTTGCCGCCTGGAAACCGGTTTCCCTTTACTTTCCCGTCAACCACATCAAGATCGACAAGTTCTCAAGTATCCGCAGCCCCTTCCCGTTGACGGAGGGAACCGTCTATTCAGTTGTCTCGGAGAAACCCGAATATTCGGGAGGATTGCTGCGACGCTTTCCCAGGGCTTACGATATACAGGCAGACGGGGAATACACGGCGCTGCCGGCCTCATCCGACATGGACAGGATCGCAGAACTGACCCATG
>JBAZWE010000090.1:0-7250 GCA_041660545.1 Thermoleophilia bacterium | reverse complement strand
CGCTCAATCACCTAATATTACTTATATTAAATGGGATGCAAACCGGCACGTCGATAATGTGGGTTCAGAATATTTACCGGCAACTGAGCAAACCAAATTTTGGTACGAATATGTAAAAGGTTTGTATAGTGTTTACGATCGGATACGTGCCAAACATCCCGATATTGAAATTCAATTGTGTTCTTCAGGTGGTGGACGACTGGATTTCGGTGCACTGAAATACCACGACGAATTCTGGGCAAGTGATAACACCAACGCGTTGGATCGTATTTTTATACAATACGGATCAAATACATTTTTCCCGGCTGAGGCAACAGCGGCGCATGTTTCTACAAGTCCGAATCATCAAACAGGTATGATTACTCCGCTCAAATTCAGGTTTGATGTAGCCATGACGGGTCGATTGGGAATGGAGCTTCAACCGGCCGATTTGAACGGCGACGATTATGATTTCGCCAAAAAAGGAATAGAATGTTACAAAACAATTCGTCCCATAGTCCAGTTTGGTGATTTGTATCGTTTGATTTCTCCTTATGACGAGAACGGTTGGGCTTCGTTGATGTATGTTTCGAAAGATAAAATTCAGGCTGTATTCTTTGCTTACAGTTTGAAATATCATGGGCGTACAACCTATTTTGAAACTAAAATGAACGGTTTAGATCCGGACAAAAAATATAAAGTTACTGAAATAAATACCAGACAAGGTCACAGTTCATTTATTGGGAATAATAAAATTTATTCAGGTGATTATCTTATGAAAGTTGGTGTAAGTCTTAATATCGGAAATCCATTTGATAGTTCGGTGTTGTTGGTCTCGGAACAATGATATTGTGGATAATAAAATCAAAAGTATAATGTCAGATCAGGATAATTTCTAAGAATACAACTATTTCGACTGATGCTGGAATTGAAACCAGCATTGTATAATCCATGCCAAAAATAAATATCAATTTTTTAATTACTTAATTCTAATTTTCTTTGTAAATCAAAAATATGAAACACTTGAAATCACTTAAAGTATTCTGCTTATCCATGGGGCTCATCATCCTTTTATCTTCGTTTACCGGAGAAAGTACCTTTAATTCCGGGAAATGGAAACTCATTGTAAATACAGCAAACAGGTCTGTAAGCTTATCTAAGAACAAGCTTGTTGTTTTCGATAATTTGGTTGCCGCTTACCACATTGGAGATAAAAATATCAGCACAAAAGATTACTCTGTTTCAGATATCAGTAAAATGCTACAAAAAAATAAATCTGGTGCAAATACTGAAATAATAACGATTATTTATAAATCGGACAAATTTCCGACATTGGTTCAAAAGTTTTATTTGCCGGCAACAAAAGATTATATCTTGACAGATTTCAGCATGGAAAGTTCTGAAGAAATTTCGTCTAACTACATGGCCCCGGTTGTTTTAGAATCTATAAAAACATTTTCAGGAGCAGGCGACGTACGTGCTTTATTTATTCCTTTCGATAACGATAAATGGGTTCGTTATCAGTCTCATCTACTGGATTTCCAGAAGCTGACCAGTTATGAAGCAACAGCTATTTTCAATAATGATACCCGGAATGGATTCCTGATTGGTTCGGTTGAACACGATAACTGGAAAACCGGGATTGAAATGTCTGCCGGTGGCAACAATACCTTGAATTCACTGGTTTGCTACGGTGGTGCCGCCGATGAAATGACCCATGATTCCAAACCGCATGGTGCATTGAAAGGGAAAATCATCAAGTCCCCAAAAATTTTTATCGGTTATTTCTCTGACTGGAGAACAGGACTTGAGACTTATGCAGATGTAAATGCAGCTGTTGCGGCTCCAAAAGCCTGGAATAAAGCCGTACCGTTTGGTTGGAACAGTTGGGGCGTGTTGCAATTCAATCTGACTTACCAAAAAGCACTTGAAGTTTCTGACTTCTTCAAACAAAACTTACAAAACAATAACTTTGTGAATGCCGATAAAACCGTTTACATTGGACTTGATTCGGGCTGGAACAGTTTTTCGGAAGAGCAATTGAAAGCTTTTGTAGAAAAATGTAAAAAAAACGGACAAGTTGCCAGTATTTATTGGACTCCGTTTACCGATTGGGGTAAAAATCCGGAACGAACATTTAAAGATGCACAGGAGTATAAATATAAGGATATTTATTTGTATGCCAACGGAAAACCTCAGGATTTGGATGGTGCTTATGCCATTGATCCGACTCATCCGGCCATTGAAGCTCAAATGAAAGAAGCATCAGCGCTTTTTCACCGATGCGGTTTCGAATATGTAAAAATGGACTTTATGACACATGGAGCTCTGGAAGCTGATCATTGGTTCAACCCGAAGATTACAACCGGAATTCAGGCTTACAATTATGGAATGAAGCTGTTGGATAAATACTTTGGCGATATGTATATCAACCTCTCCATTTCTCCTGTTTTTCCGGCTCAATATGCACAATCCCGCCGGATTGCCTGCGACGCCTGGAATAAAATAAAAGATACTGAATATACACTGAATGCCGTTTCGTACGGTTGGTGGATCGATCGGGTGTATCAGTTTAACGATGCGGACCACGTTGTCCTTCAACAAGCCACTGAAGGCGAAAACAGAGCCCGGGTAACTTCGGCTGTTATTACGGGGTTGTTTATCACTGGGGATGATTTTAGTGAAGGTGGTTCAACAGAAGGGAAAGAAAAAGCCAGGAAATTTTTTACAAATGCCGATGTTAATGCTGTGGCTCAGGGGGAGTCGTTCCGTCCGTTAGAAGGAAATGGAGAAAAATCTGAGAATCAGTTTACACATACCGATAAAAAAGGCAATGTTTATTATGCTGTATTCAATTATGGAGAAACACCACTTACTTTAGAGCTTCCACTTTCAAGAATAGGAATTAATACAAAAAAGATAAAATCAATCCGCGAATTGTGGAGTGGCGAGAAGTTGAATGTAAAATCGGTGATAACGATTCAACCAAAAGATGTAAGACTAATAAAGTTTCAGAAATAAATTGATTGGAAAATAATTGATGAATTAATATTAATATCTTATGAACGGACCAAAAAAAATAGTTATTTGCCTTATTATCAATATTTTTGTTTTCCTGCCATTCATGAAAGCCGAAAATCAACCGCTCAAACTCTGGTATAATCAACCTGCAAGTGAATGGATGAAAGCACTCCCTCTCGGAAACGGAAGATTGGGAGCCATGGTATTTGGTGGCATTCAGAAAGAAACAATTGCTTTGAATGAGGTAACCATGTGGTCGGGACAACCTGACCCGAATCAGGAAAAAGCGCTCGGAAAAGAAAAATTACAGGAAATCAGAACCCTTTTCTTTAATGGAAAATTAAAGGAAGGAAATGAGATCTCTCAAAAACTTATGGCCGGAACGCCTCATTCATTCGGATCTCATCTTCCCATCGGGAATTTATACCTGAATTTTGACTATCCCAAAGGTCGGATTAAAAATTATGAACGGGAACTTAATATTGAAAATGCACTGGCTTCTGTCTCGTATGAAAAAGGAAATGTAAAATACTCACGCGAATATTTTTGCAGCAATCCGGATGGACTATTGGTATTGAAATTTTCCGTTGATAAAAAATCAGCACTGAACTTCTCGGTTGGACTTGACTTATTACGTCAGGCTGATTTGACATTGAAAAATAATGTTCTTGAATTCTCCGGTGACATGTCAACCCAACAACCAACAGGTGGGGTTGCTTTCCTGGGTAACATTACTGTAAAATCAGACGATGGAACAGTATCAGTTGTGAATAAGCAACTCAAAATTAAAGATGCAACCACGGTATATCTTTATATAGATATCCGTACAAACTTTAAATCTCCCGATTATCAATCCATCTGTCGTAATACGATTCAACAGGCCATAAAAAAAGACTATGCAGAACTGAAACAAAGACATATAACCGATTATCAAAGATTATTTAGCCGCGTTGAATTGTTTTTAGGCAAAAGCGATACGGACAATTTACCTACCGACCTGCGTTGGTTACTGGTGAAAGAAGGTAAAAACGATGTAGGCCTGGATGTTTTATTTTATCAATATGCACGTTACCTGCTGATAGCTGCTTCGAGGGAAAATTCTCCGCTTCCCGCTAACCTGCAAGGCATCTGGAACGACAACCTGGCCAATAACATGGGCTGGACCTGTGATTATCATCTGGATATAAATACCCAACAAAACTACTGGTTGGCCAATATTGGCAATCTTGCTGAATGTAATAAATCGCTGTTCAATTACTTAAAAGATCTCTCGGTTTATGGACAAAAAACTGCTGAAAACGTTTATGGAGCAAGGGGCTGGGCTGCCAACACAATGTGTAATGTCTGGGGTTCTACTGTTGCCGGTTGGGATGTTGGATGGGGATTATTCCCTATGGCTGCATCCTGGATAAGTATGCACTTGTGGTCGAATTACTGCTACACCCTCGACAAAGAGTTTCTGAAAACCGAAGCATATCCAATTCTGAAAGAGAATGCTGAATTTGTGTTGGACTATATGACTATTGATCCCAACAACGGATATTTGGTCACCGGTCCATCCACTTCACCCGAAAATGCATTCAAATACAAAGGCAATTCCATGTCGCTTTCGATGATGCCAACGGCGGACCGTGTGTTGGTTTATGAATTATTTAGTTCGGTAATACAGGCTTCAAAAGTGCTCAATGTTGATAAACAATTTCGTGATACACTTCAAAAAGCACTGGCGAAAATTCCACCACTACAAATCAGCAAAAAAAATGGTGGAGTACAGGAATGGCTTGAAGACTATGATGAAGCGAATCCAAATCACAGACATACCTGTCATCTGATTGCATTATATCCTTTTAATCAAATAAGTAAGGAGAAAACGGCGGAACTGGCAATAGCTGCCAAGCAAACTTTAACCAACAGATTGAATGCCAAGGGTTGGGAAGACGTGGAATGGAGCAGGGCCAATATTATCTGTTATAATGCACGACTAAAGAATCCGGTGGATGCATACGAAAGTGTTGTAATGCTCCAACGAAACTTTACCCGCGAGAATTTACTGACTATTTCACCAAAAGGAATTGCAGGAGCTCCGTATGATATTTTTATTTTTGATGGTAACGAAGCCGGTGCTGCCGGTATATCAGAGATGCTTCTTCAGAGCCAGGATGGTCATATCGAATTTTTACCCGCTTTACCCGATGTGTGGAAAACAGGTTATTTTAAAGGCTTGTGTGTGCTGGGTGGTGGAGTTGTTGATTTGAAATGGTCGAACAAAAACATTGAAACAGCAACCCTAACAGCAACGGTAAATCATGAGTTTAAGCTAAAACTTCCGGACAACCGAATTCCTAAGTTCTATAAAAACGGGATACAAATCATGCTTAAACAAAAAGCGAATGGTTATATCAGTTTTTCGTTAAACAAAGATGAGTCAATCGACTTGAAATACTAATGAATATATTATTGTTAAGTGATTGAAATCAGATTAAAATATTATTTAGCCATCTCTTTATTGTTCGCAGGACAGCTTGTTTCTGCGGAGAACAACAAACTAACTTCGTACGTTAATCCGTTTATTGGTACCGGAGCTGTTGTATCCGGTTTGTCCGGAAACAATTTCCCCGGAGCAACAGTACCGTTTGGGATGGTGCAACTGAGTCCCGATACAAAAAATGCTCCAGATTGGGCTCAGGCTTCCGGTTACGATTACAACGATTCGATTGTTTACGGATTTAGCCACACGCATTTAAGTGGTACCGGAGTGGCCGAATTGTTTGATGTGTTGTTTTTTCCTTTTACGGGTGAGAACAAAGTTGCAACAGATGCTTTGCAAACAGATAAAGGACTTTACTCTTCGTTCTCGCACAGCCATGAAAGCGCTCATCCCGGTTATTATCAGGTTCTACTGAAAAACTCCGGGGTGAATGCTGAACTGACGGCAACAACGCGGACCGGATTTCAACGCTACACGTTTCCGGAAGGGAAAAAGGGGCATGTACTGATCAATCTGAATCATTCGATGAACAAAAACAGTTGGTCAACGCAGATTATCAATTCGCAAATCAGGATGACCGATTCCTGTACCGTCGAAGGTTATCGTCTTATAACGGGTTGGGCAAAATTGCGGAAAGTTTACTTTTATGTTCGTTTTTCAAAACCGGTTACAGAAACTGTCATGATGAACGGTTCGTCTGTGCTTTCCGGTCTCCGGCTTGTTGATGGGAATAATCTGAAAGCAATATTCGATTTTGATACCACCGACAAATCACCTCTGTTGGTGAAAGTGGGACTCTCGGGCGTCAGTATCGCAAATGCGAAACAAAATCTGTTGAATGAAATTCCGGATTGGAGTTTCGATAAAGTAGTGGCTCAGTCCGATGAGCAATGGGAAAGGGAACTGAGTAAAGTCAAAGTTGACGGTACTCCAAAACAAATGGAAATTTTTTATACGGCGCTTTATCACTCTTTTATCCAGCCAAATACATTCTCCGATGCGAACGGAGAATATATGGCTGCCGATTTCTCGACCAAAAAATTAAAAGAGAGTGAAACGCAGTATACAACATTCTCTTTGTGGGATACCTACAGGGCTGCTCATCCGCTTTATACCCTACTGCAACCGGAGCGATCGACTGACTTTGTGAATTCCCTGATCAGACATTACGAAGCCACCGGTTATTTGCCCATCTGGCAATTGTGGGGACAGGACAACTTTTGCATGATCGGGAATCATGCCATTCCTGTGGTGGTTGATGCTTTAATGAAAGGTCTTCAGGGCATAGATATCGAAAAAGTATACGAAGCTGTTCGTGAGTCGTCAACAAATTCGCATATAAATTCAGCTTTCGAAGTTTGGGATAAATATGGATATATGCCTGAAAATATACAAAGTCAGTCCGTTTCGATAACACTCGAAATGGCCTACGACGATTGGTGTGTGGCACAGTTGGCCAAAAAACTCGGTAAAACTGCTGACTACAATTACTTCATGAATCGTTCGAGAAATTACCGAAATCTGTACAATGACAAAACCGGATTTTTTCAGTCGAAAAATGATAAGGGAGCTTGGATAGAACCTTTTGATCCATTGAAATACGGTGCAAACGGAGGGAATCCGTTTACCGAAGGGAATGCCTGGCAATATTATTGGTATGTGCCTCAGGATGTGAAAGATTTGGTTGCCCTTACAGGAGGAGATAAAGCTTTCAACGAAAAACTCGAAACCTTTTTCTCACTTGACACACATTCAGCTGAAA
>JBAZWE010000089.1:0-7250 GCA_041660545.1 Thermoleophilia bacterium | reverse complement strand
TGGGAGACGAGAAGGGGATAGTGTGGCCAGTCTCAATCGCACCCTTCGATGTACATCTGGTACTGGTCCAGCCTGCTGCTAACCAGCAGACCGCCATGGCCGAAAAGCTTTATTCCGACCTCATGTCACAAGGGGTCGAAGTCCTTCTCGACGACCGTAAGGTATCTCCCGGAGTCAAATTCGCCGAAGCCGAGCTATTGGGCTGCCCGGTGCGTGTGACCATCGGCAAGCGTTCTCTGGTGGATGGCACAGCCGAAGTCAGCGCCAGGCGCGGGGGAGAGGAGCATAAGTTCGAGCTGGGCTCGGCGGCAGGAGAGATCGTCAGCCTGCTTGAAACGCTCTAAGCCAGCGACCTGATTATCGGCCTCTGGTGATACGAATCGCCGCCTGATGGGCAGCGTCCTCAAAGCTGTGTTCGAGCGGCGGCAGCTGGGCCGTGGACCCATGATGATGCTTAAGCGACTCCTCGAGTACATAATCCGTCAGGCCGGCATTCTTCGGTAATAGTGGTCCGTGCATATATGTGCCAATGGCGTTACGGTAAACAATGCCCTCGCTCCCGTCCTCGGCGTTGTTGCCAAACCCTGAAATTACGCGGCCCAGCGGCTGTTGCCCGGCGTCCAGGTAAGTCTTGCCGGAATGATTTTCAAAACCGACGAGGGTCAGATGCCGCCCGCCGATTTCCGATTCAACGATCACATTGCCGATGCAGCGCCTGTCGCCGGCAACGGTATGAGCCTTAAACAGGCCGATACCGTCCATGGTTTCTCCCGCCGCCGTCCTGTAATAGTTCCTCAGAAGCTGATAACCCCCGCAAACCGAGCGAAGGACCGCGCCTTGCTCGATCGCCTCTTCAAGTCCGGCCCCCTTTAATGCAAGGTCCCGGCAAACAAGTTGCTGCTCACGATCCTGACCGCCACCCAGATAGAAGAAATCGTATGCCTTCCAGTCGGGGACTTCACCCAGTCCGAACTCGTCAACGCGCACATCGATGCCACGCCAGCGGCACTGCTGCACCAGGGTGATGATATTTCCACGGTCCGCGTAGATATTCATCAGGGTGGGGTAGAGGTGGGCGATTCTCACTTCCATACAAGGTCCCCCAGCTCACGGTCTGTCTTGAAATGCTCATGGATCAACTGTCTGAGGGCAAGCATGGCTGTATAAGTCGGCAGAACAAAAAGGGTTTCTCCCTCCGGTGTACGATCCAGCGCCTCCTTAAGAGCCTTCCTCAAATCCTGCTTTGCGCTCAGACTTTCCTCGCCGAGGCCCGCATATTTAAGCCGCATAGCCATTTCTTCGGCCCTGGTGCCGCTACAGACCGCGGAGTGAACAGAGCCCGCGAGCATTTCCAGGTCGACATCCCATATCCAGGAAATATCACGTCCGTCGGCGATCTTGTCATTTAGCGCGATAAGCAGGCTTTTTCTACCGGGTTCTATCATCAGTGTACGCACGACCTCATTGAATCCGGCCGGATTTTTTACCAGCAGCAGGCAGACCGGTTTATCCTGGATTGAGAATCTCTCAACCCTTCCGAATGCGGCCGAAAAAGCCTCCAGGCCTGTCTGAATCTGTTTGAGTGGAATATCAAGGCTATAGCAGCACGCAGCCGCGCCCAAAGCGTTATAGATATTATAAAGGCCCGGAAGGGCAAGAGTGACCTCGATAGAATCATCCGGCGTCACCAGGGTGAAACTGGAGCCACGCATACCGTCAAGCCGGATCTTTTCCGCATACACGGTGGGGGAGGGACGGCGCCTTTTACATGCAGGGCAGCTGTAGATGCCCATATGCCCGATAAATGCGACCTCGTAGTCGAACGGGCTGCCACAACTGCAGTATTTGGAATCGGAGGCATGCTGCATGACCAAACCTCCGGCAGAAATGTCTTCTACGCCATAGCAGAGCGTTTTTCCCGGCCTTAGGGCGGCCAGCTCGGCTACCAGCGGGTCATCGGCGTTCAGAACCGTCGTGGTCGTGTCTGAAAGCTCCCCGACGGCCTTGCGCCATAGTTCCGCTATATGCTCCAGCTCACCATAACGATCCAGCTGATCACGGAAAAGATTCATCAGTAGGACGATCCGGGGCTGGCTCTGCATGGAAACCTCCGGGAAAACGGCCTCATCTACCTCAAACAGCCCGATTTCCGACCTCGGGCGCCCTGCCAGAGAGGAATCCTTCAACAGAGCCGATGCGATTCCGGCTGTCAGATTCGCTCCCTCCCGGTTCCTGACGACTTTCATGCCAGTTCCCTGCATAATCCCTGCAATCATGGCACATGTCGTCGTTTTGCCGTTTGTAGCTGACACTACGACTGCTCCATGCGCCAACCTGCGGCTCAGACGCCCGACAAGATCCCGGTCGAAAGTCCTGGCGACTCGTCCCGGCAGCGTCGTACCGCCATGACCGACCCGGCCGGTAGCAGCCGCCACGGCCTTTGCCAGGGCAACTTTCGCCATCATCGCCGCTGCGCTTTCCTGTATATTGTTTTTCATTGTTCTATAGCCCGTTCCTCAAGCACGAAAGGTAGTATAACACCGTCCGGACCGCCCTAAAGGACGGCCGCGACCATCCGGAGCCGCGACCTCCTCCACCAACCATGCACGATAATATACGTTATGTAACCTTACTTATTAAAATGCAGTTGTTACCTTCTGTTAAGATTACGGTCTTTCCCCTACTGGCTTCAGATCCACCTGTACTAAACTCTTGTTACTCGCTGTCGATAGAACGGGCGTGATTACTATATTCAGGGAAAATTACTTACGCGCTACTTCAAAGCTCACCGCGCTGTTCCTCACGGCGGCGTTGAGCGCCGGCCTGGCGATCCTTGCCCTTGCAGTGACAGCCCAGGCGGAAACATCATCCTCAGAGATCAACACGAGAATCCAGGGCGCTCAGACGGAGATTGAAAAAATGCGTACAGATATCGCCGGGCTGGACATCCGTATCAACGATAGCCGGAAAGTCCAGGAAATGAACCGGAATGAGCTGGCTGAAGCCACATCAAGGGTGCGCGAGGCTGAAGACCGGTATAATCAGACGCTCGAGCAGTACGAGGGACGCCTGACTGCCATGTACAAGCTCGGCACCAGCAGTTTTTATGCGATCGTACTCTCCAGCGAGGACCTTTCGGATGCGATGGGACGCATGGAATACTTAAGCAGCATCAGTGAGAATGACAAGCGTCTTGTCCAGAAAGTCAAAGCCGAGTCGCAGGTGGTAAACGAACTGCATGACAAAATAGATGTCCTGAAGCAGTCGAATACCGAAGAAATCAAGTCAATGGTAGAACAGAAACAGAATCTGCAAAACGGTATTGAAGCTTTACAGTCCGGCATCAGCAAAGATACCGCTGAACTGGCAAGGACTCAGGCGCTTGAACGTGATGAGGAAACCAGACGCCTCGCTCAGGAGGCTGAGGCTTCATTTAACGGCTCAGGAGACTCATTGTTGATGTCCGCACCTCCGGCAGGTCTGAGGCCGACGGGAGCTGTGCTGACGGGCACATCCAGCTGGTATGGACCAGGTTTCCAGGGTAACCGGACCGCAAACGGTGAGATTTATAATATGTACGGCATGACGGCTGCCCACAAGTCACTTCCATTCGGAACCTGGCTGAAAGTGACATACAACGGCAGATCGGTTTTTGTGAGGATAAACGATCGCGGCCCTTATGTGGGCGCGCGTATCCTAGATCTCTCGAAGGCCAGCGCGGAGTCGATCGGTCTTACCGGTGTGGGTTACGTGACCGCCGAGATCTACAGATAGCACATAAAAAAGCAGAGACGCAAGCGTGCGCCTCTGCCATGTTAGTTCTTTTTTTTACCTATTCGCCGCTGAAATGGATCAGACTCAGAATGTCGTATTCGGATATCCTGTCGCGACCTTTGAGAAAATCCAGCTCGACTATGAAGGTGACGCCGACAACCTCTCCCCCCAGCTTTTCCACCAGGTCACACTTGGCGCGGGCGGTGCCTCCCGTAGCCAGGAGATCATCATGAACCAGCACCCGCGTCCCCGGACCTATGGCGTCATTATGGACTTCCAGACTATCCGTGCCATATTCAAGTTCATACTCTGCGGCCACGGTAAGGAACGGCAGCTTGCCTGGTTTTCTCGCAGGTACAAAGCCCGCTCCCAGAGTGTAGGCTAAAGCCGCTCCCAGGATAAAACCACGTGCCTCCGCTCCTACCACCACATCAATCTTCTTGGCTACCGCGAATTCAGCAAGTTTATCAACCGCATACCGCAGCGACTCCGCGTCCTGCAGTAATGGTGTGATGTCCTTGAATACGATGCCTTTCTTGGGGAAATCCGGAATATCTCGTATCTTTGCAGCAAGGTCAGTCAATTGCTTCTCCTTTCAAATGTTTTCCTTAAAACCGCGCCGGCGATTCTTCGCCCACATCGCTAGCCCGCGGTAAAATTCCGAAGGTCCTTTATAAGCAGAAGGTGTTTGAGATATGAGGAAACAGTCGCAAGGTTCTCGAGCGCCGCCACCCCCTCTTTTCTCGTCTGCGGATTCTGTGAACGCAGCGTCGGAGAAAGTATCTGCAGAAGTAGAGCCGACTCTCTGTCAACCGAGCTTTTCAGCGTCTTTAAGTTACGCGCCTTGACTCCATATTGCGCCAGGTCGGATGCGGCGGCCATCACCTCTACATCCGTCTGGTCATAGCGCCTGGTACCTCCTGAAGATGTACCGGCAATAAGTCCGTACTCCTCCAGCTCACGTACCAGCTCGCCATCCGCACCGGAGGCGTCAATGGCCTCCTCGAGCGTAAAGTTTTTTTGATCCGCTGCGGATGGAGCCTGAAGGCTCACTTTCTTGAAAGGCCTCGAGCCCGCAGGGCGAACGGCAATGGTACCCTTGCGGGAAAGCTCCTGGCGTATGACCTTTAGCGGCAGGAACTCATCACGTTGCAGTGTAAGGATGGTTCGAAGTCTCTCAACATCGGCTTTGGAAAAGAGCCGGTACCCGCCTGTAGTACGCTTTGGTGATATCAGTTTCTCATCCTCGAGATAACGGATCTTGCTGATACTGATATCGGAAAACTCGTTTTTTAAAAGGTCGACCACCGCTCCGATGGTAAGCGCTTTTCTCGCTGTGATCTCGTCCTCTGCATCCCTCATCGTTCGATAAAGGTTAGCTTGTATTTTCCTATCTGAACCTGGTCACCATCTGTCAGCCTCTGCTTCTCAACCCTGGCATGGTTGACATAAGTACCATTCAGGCTACCCTTGTCCTGGATATCAAACCCATCCTTGCTCATGAGCAGTATCGCGTGATTTCTGGAAACAGTTATGTCGTCAAGAAAAATGTCACTATCCGGATGCCGGCCGATTGTTGTCTTTTCTCCGGCTGGCGTGTAAGTCTCTCCCGTCAGCCCTCCCCCACTCCGAACAACGAGTGAGACCCCCTCTTTGACTACATCTCCTATATGAGATATATGAGAATCTTTTTCCTCGGCATCGGGAGAATAACGGATAGTAGCCTGGTCGCCACTATCCTCTTCGGGGAGTAATGCACCGCACTTGCTGCAGTACTTCCCCTCTTCGGTGTTCTGGTATCCACATTCGTGACAATAAACCTTAGTCACTACAGGGGCCACCCCCGTCAGGAGACTCGAAACATTTTTCAACCGTTTCTTCCACGGCCCTCACGACTTCTGGACGTTCCAGTATCTCCCGGCGCCATTCCGGCTTGGTATTGTTGACGACATATGGCTCTGCAAGTGCTGCCTCAAGCGTCTTTCCCGAGTGTATCTCCTGCAATATAAAATTCAGGACCCGTTCTTCAGCGGCATCTACGCCCATATCTTCAAAAAGGTGCTGGATCGCGCGGACCAGCCTGGCAAATCTCTCTGGCACTTTTGCTCCTCCCCTTGGTAACTTGTGGTGTCGTTTATAACCGGCGTTGCGCCGCTTGAAACCTGCTACTTCTTTGTCCCTGGTGATCCTCCCATGGAAAAAGGCTCTCCCTTGGCCAGGATCTCACTAAGCTTGCTGACATCGTCGTCCGAAATGAGCGACTCGCCTGAAGTTCTTTTGCCGGACAGCCGGCTGACCAGTTCAGCCCTGAGGATGTCTATCTTGCCGTGCAACATGCGCCTCTGTTTGCTGAGCTCCTGTTCCTGGGTACAGAGATCCCGGATCAGGCTTTTGAGCTCCTTGTCAGACAGGCTTGAAAGCTCTGGTAGACTCTCCACTTGATACCTCCACATCCTCGATTTCAATCATTATATTCTCTGCACAACCAAGGTTCAACTTTAGCTTTAGAAATGAATTTTTAAACCTGAATAAAGGCTGCCGATAAGCACTACTGGAGGGCATTTTCGGGGTTGCGTAATGAATTCCTTGGTTTGGAATGCACTTCTTAACGTTAAATATAGTAAATAGCACCGGAGATTTTGAATATATCGTGAATAGCAGACAGACAGTCAGCAAATCGCAAATCGAGGATGCAGAGAGTATCCTGCGAATACTCAAGGATGAGATTTCCGCGGATTTCATCGGCTTGGTCTCTACATCCGGTGTATCCTTGATAGCCCTGAAATCTTCCGGTGAAACCGATACCGATGCGCTGGCCTCGCTTTCAGCGGGCTCCTTTGCCGCAACCCGGCAACTCGCAAGAATGATGGACGAGACCGATTTCAACGCAATTTTTTATGAGGGCAGCGAACTCAATATCCAGATAGTCGAGGTGAATGACGAGACTTTGCTGGTTATCTGCTTTCGCAGTGATGCAGAAATGGGTAAGGTGAGACTGATCAGCAGAAGGGCGATCAGCGCGCTCATGGTGGCCCTGGCAGAGAAGCCTTTTACAGCAGAAACCGGTATTGCTGCAGATGACGTACAGGAAACGCAAAACATTGCGGTCAAAAAAACTGGAGACGGAGGACGGGCAAGTGGCACTAATTAACCTGGCAGCCGGTGAAATAAATTACAAGATCGTTTATTACGGCTGTGCCCTGGGTGGTAAAACCACATCCATTCAACATGTCTATAAAAAGGTAAACCCTCAGGTAAAGGGCAAGCTTGTCTCGATAGCAACAGAAGAGGAAAGGACCCTCTACTTCGATTTTCTGCCGCTTTCGTTAGGAAAAGTCAGAGGTCTCAAAACCAGGTTTCATCTATATACCGTACCGGGTCAGAGTCAATACAACGCCAGCAGAAAGCTCGTCATACAGGGCGTGGACGGGATAGTTTTCGTAGTGGAATCGCAAGTGAGCAAGCTGGACGAGAAT
>JBAZWE010000088.1:0-7250 GCA_041660545.1 Thermoleophilia bacterium | reverse complement strand
CTGGCTTCCATAAGGGCCGCCGCCACCGTTGGCGCCGTCGTCTCGAAACCGACTCCGAAAAAAACGACTTCATGATCGGGATTCTTCCTTGCAAGCTCGACGGCATCCAGGGTTGAATAGACGATGCGCACTTGCGCACCCCGGCCGCGGGCCTGCGCCAGCCCCGTGCGCGTACCGGGAACACGCAGCATGTCACCGAACGTCGCCGCGATCACTCCCGGCAGCATCGATATCTCTATGAATCTGTCGATATCGGCGTTTGAGGTGACGCATACGGGACAACCGGGACCCGATATCAACTTAAGCTCGGGCGGCAGGGCCTGCCGGATGCCCTGGCGTGATATTGCCATCGTGTGGGTACCGCATACCTCCATGATTCTGCGGGTAGGCCCGCCTTTCAGCCGCGTTGTCAGTTCGGCCAGAAGTCCACGAACCTGGGGCCCGTTGCGGAAATCATCCAGGTAGGGAAGAGGCATCGATTAATCCTGCGGATCGGAAGGGTTCCGGCCGTCGTCCTCAGAAAGCTGCTCGAACAGTTGCAGCGTCTCAAGCGCTTCCTTCTCATCAATCCTGGAAATGGCGAAACCCGCGTGGATGAGCACGTAATCACCGAGAGACGCGTCGGGAAGAAGGACTATGGAAGCCTGCCGTGTCAGGCCGCCCACCTCGACCGTCACCAGCTGGTTTTCTATTTCGATGATCCTTGCGGGCACCGCGAGACACATAGACTATTGACTCCTTATCTTAAACAGGGCCATCGCGGCCTGTCCGAGTGCGATTCCGCCATCATTGGGCGGTACGTGACGATGACTCAAGACCTCCATGCCGGCCAGCGAGAGAGCATCTCTCGTCAGTCTCAGCAACATGCGGTTTTGAAAGACGCCGCCACTGAGTGCCACCTTGTCCAGACCGTATTTTTCTGCAATTGAAACACTGGTTTGTACTATAGCCTCTGACAGGCCCAGGTGAAAGCGAAGAGCTATCAGGGCAGGAACGGTTCCCCGCTCGATGTCACATATTACATCATTGACAACCATGGCAGGAGACAAGATCCAGGGTTCGACGTCACTGTCGAGCATGAAACGATAGGGCTCAAGTCCGGGAGTCTGAATGTCGCTGCGCCACGCAAGAGCCTCCAGCTCGATTGCGGCCTGGGCTTCATAACTGACGTTGAGGCGTCGCAGGACAAGCGCTCCGACGGCATCAAAGAGGCGTCCACAGCTGGAAGTCATGGGGCAGTTCAGTCTGGCTTGAAGCTGACGCTGCAGCAGGCCGCGCTTGCGTTCTGGTATCTGGAGTATGTCCGAGGCAAAATCCAGTTTCCCGGGCGCATACTTCCAGATGGCGGCCAGTGCTGTTCGCCAGGGCTCACGTACGGCTGCATCGCCGCCCAGCAGCGGCATTAGCTCAAGATGAGAAACTCGTGTGAAACCGGTTGTCAGCCCGCCCGCGAAGAACTCGCCGCCCCAGATCGTGCCGTCGTCTCCGAAGCCTGTGCCGTCCAGGGTGACTCCCACTACATCGCCAGAAACATTGTTTTCAGCCAGGCAGGATGCCAGATGCGCCTTGTGATGCTGAACCCTAAGTGGCGAGGCTTGCCTCTCCTGGCAATAGGCCGTCGAGAGATAGTCGGGGTGACTGTCGCAGACAAAATATTCCGGTTTGATATTAAACAGGCTCTCATAGAGAGACTCCGTGCGTTCGTAGTGCAGCAGCGTCTCAACATTCTCAAGATCACCCATGTGTTGTGACAAGAAGGCGTCGGTGCCACGCGTCAGGCAAAATGTATTTTTAAGCTCGGCTCCCGCGGCGAAGATCGACGTATTTTTCTTCCGCTCTTCCGTTATTTCATCGGTATTGGTGGGGGCGGGCAGTTTTACGGGCAGGGGTGCATAGCCCCGTGCGCGGCGCAGCATGACAGGACGGCCGTTTTCCACCATCATAACGCTGTCATCATAAGTCGATTTGATCTTACGGTCGTGCATGAGAAAGAGGTCGGCGATCGCCGACAGCCTTGCCATGGCTTCATAACTTGTTCTGCAGATAGGTTCATCGGAGAGATTGCCGCTGGTCATCACCAGCGGGGTCTGCACCTCGTCGAGCAGGAGAAAATGCATGGGGGTACAGGGAAGCATGACTCCCAGGTGATCGAGCCCTGGCGCCACTGCGTCGGCGATGTCGCTATTGTCGAGGCGGCGCAGCAAAACGACCGGTCTCTGCGCCGATTCCAGAAGTTCCCGCTCCTGGGGACTGATGTGGCAACGAAGCGATGCCTCCGCCACGGAGACCGTCATAAGCGCGAAAGGCTTATGGGGCCGGCGCTTGCGCAGCCGAAGGCGCTCCACGGTTTCTTCGCTGGTCGCCAGGCAGGCAAGCTGAAAGCCACCGAGTCCCTTGAGCGCCACTATCTTTCCCGCTCGCAACGCGGATGCCGTAGCGCGAATCGCATCCTCAGCAGGAACCGTATTACCATTCGAATCGGCGAGCCAGAGCTGAGGACCGCATTCAGGGCAGGCGTTGGGTTCGGCATGAAAACGGCGGTCGCCCGGATCCTCATATTCAGACTGGCATTCCGGACACATGACAAACCTGTTCATGGTCGTCAAGTGACGGTCATACGGCAATTCCTCGATTATTGTGAACCTGGGACCACAATTCGTACAATTGATAAAAGGATACCGGTAACGCCTGTCCTGGGGATTCAACAGTTCAGCGATGCAATCGTCGCAGGTGCATGTATCCGGGCTCACGAGTTGATGGCCTTCGCGTCCGGCGATCGAATCACCGATCCTGAAACCTGATCGTCCCGAAGGTTCCATGCTGATTGTCTCGATATCGATTATGTGGGAAAGGGGGGGCGCGCTTAAGCGGATCTCTTCGACAAGGGAATCGATTCCGGCGGCGGGACCCTCGACGTCTATCTCCACGCCCGATGTGGTGTTGATCACGTGTCCATTCAGATTTTTCGCGATAGCCGCCTGGTATACGAACGGCCTGAAGCCGACGCCCTGGACTATACCTTTTACCAGGATCACGGTTCTTGCAATGCGGGATATTCCGTCATGCAGATCGGGCATGCTTGCTCCCCTGCCTGTCCCTGGCCGGCCGCGTCAGGATGACAACCTGGTCTTGCTCTCGCTTATGGCGGTTTTCATCCAATGGCACCATTCGTCGGTTCCATAACCGTCCTTGCAGGATAGCTCGATGATGGCTCCGTCCGGGTTAAGATCTTCGACCACCTGGCGAAAGCTTGCCATATCGAAATCACAATAAGGCAGGAGGTCCACCTTGTTCACCAGGATCGCGTCGACTTCCTTAAAGATGGTGGGATACTTGTGAGGCTTGTCATGTCCCTCCGTTATGCTCGCTATCATGACGCGTCCGGTCTCACCAAGATCGAACTCAGCGGGACACACGAGGTTTCCTACGTTCTCGACTATAACCAGATCCAGCGAATCCAGGTCCAGATAATCGAGCGCCGAACTTATCATCGATGCCGTCAGATGGCAGGAACCGCCTGTATTGATCTGTAGCGCCGGTATATTCATGGCCTCGATGGCCAGGGAATCTATCTCGGAAGCGATATCCCCCTCGATCACGGCCATCGCGTGATCTCCTGAAAGGCTCTCGATAGCCTTCATGATGACACTGGTCTTGCCTGCCCCCGGGGATGCCATCAGATTTATCATACATACGCCCTGACGGGACAGACGCTCACGATTTTCAGCGGCGGTCGTGTCATTACGTGCAAGTATGTTCTTCTTGACTTCGATTTTCATGAGGCTACCCATCCATTAGTTAGCATTACAGTTCTGTTTTCAAAGCGGCAGGACACACTCGCTGCATCATGTGACTTCGATGCTGTCTATATATAACTCCTGTCCCTGCTTGAGATCGAAAAGCCGCGATCCGCATTCGGGGCATGAATAAAAGGCATTTCGCGGTCTGAAGCCGGATCCGCAGCTGCAACATATCGCGTTGGCTTCCAGTTCTTCAAATACAAGACGGGCGCCTTCGGCGACGGTACCGTGAGATAGCTCTTCGAAATAGAACTCGATCGAACTACCTGCGAAGCTGGATAGTTCACCAATCACAACTTTGACTTCATCGACGCGTATCGCGCCCGCTTGTGACGCTTCGGTCTGAACGATCTCGAGGATGCTTTCTGTTATGGCGTATTCGTGCAAAAACCCAAATCCGTTTCAGTCATGGGTGTGATCAAAAGGCTGCCCTTTCGCCTGTCGTTTCAAACTCTGATCCAGGTAGTAAAAAGGAACAAATGGCGCATATACGAGATATTTGCCGTCTTCGCCACGAGGCGTATACATAAAAAGCCGACGCATCATCAACGCCGGCTCCATCGGTTCTATTCTCCGGCTGACTTCACCGGAAAGACTGCAGGTGTACCCTTTCCTTCCCTGAAGAAATCAGTCTTTCTTTCCCGGGCAGGCTCGCAAAAAGATATTATCAGCTGGTGCTATTTTGTCAATAATGGCAGGTTCGCGTGAAAGCTCGCGTGTGCGGACCCGTAAAAAAGAACTTTATGGATGGAATGACGTCGATGTCATTTGACTCATCAAAATTGTATCGGCGCGCACCAAGTGTTAGATTCTGGTAGATTCGAGCTTCATTCGGGCCTGTTTGCTGGTAAAATACTACGGTTAATCAGAAGCCGCGTTTGCATAGCTGGATATGATAAACGCGGGAAATCATGAGCTTGGGGATACATGTTTGAGATCGGCACCACATTGCGAGATGCCCGCGTGCGCAAGGATATCTCCCTGCAGCAGGCGGAAGAGGATACCAAGATCAGGGTCAAATACATCCAGGCGATGGAGAACGAGGACTTCGATATACTCCCTGCCGGAACGTATGTAAAAGGTTTTTTAAGAACTTACGCCGGTTACCTCGATCTTGATTACCAGCTTCTCATCGATGAGTTCAATGAACGCTTTGGTAGCGGCGACCATCGCGAGCATGTCATCCAGCCACCCAAGACTGCCAATACGGAAGCTCCACGCAAGCGACCCGCCAACTATCTTATCGTTGCCATTCTGGCGGTGGCGATAATAGCCGTTCTTTCATACATGGGATGGGGAAACAAGGGCACGGAGCCGGCCACCCTGACACCGACATCCACAGAATCCGAGACTACGGCGCAGACGCAGACGGCTCCGTCCATAATTCCGGCGCCGGCGGCGACCGTCCAGACCCAGACTCGTCCGAGTACTCTCGAGAGCGTTTCCTTCAAGGCGAAAAAACCCGTCTGGGTCGAAGTGGTAAAGACGAGCGATAATAAACCTCTGATTGAGCCGCACGTGTTTGAGACGGGCGAAATCCAGAGTCTGGACAAAACCGAGATCGGCACGGAGACCCGCCTGAAACTGACTGTTGGCAATGCCGAACTTGAAATCACTATCAACGGTCAGCCCCAGCCACCGCTGACCGTGGCGCCGGCGGACTATGAAATCACTATCGCCGGCCTCAGGAAACTGGGCGGATAATGACGGAAGGGGGGCGGCAGGTGAGCAAAGTGCAGCCAGCTGCTTCATCTGACGCCGAAGATCGGGGCCGGTGGCGGGTACCGGTTAATCTCGCCAACGGCCTTACTATCTTTCGGATTCTACTCATCCCCGTATTCATGGTGTTCATGCTGGGGCTCGAGATCATTCCATCCTGGCTCAGCGCCTCGATCGCAGTTGGCATATTTGTCATTGCCGCCCTCACCGACACACTTGACGGATATTTCGCGCGATCGCGCAATGCCGTGACGGTTCTGGGGCAGTTCCTCGATCCTCTTGCGGATAAGCTGCTCATATCCGCGGCTCTCATCTCACTGCTGGCACTGGGGCGCATCTCGGCCTGGATAGCCATGGTGATCATCGCCCGGGAATTCGCGGTCACGGGTTTAAGACTTGTGGCCGCGGCTGAAAGAGTCGTCATCCCGGCAAGTCCGCTGGGAAAAATAAAAACCGTCAGTCAGGTTATCGCAGTCATAGCCCTCATCCTGCCACAGCAGGGATATATTCTGGACAGGCCTTTCAGCTGGTATCTAATCAATATCGCCGCGCTCCTTACCGTGATCTCGGGAATCGATTATTTTTTAAAAGCTCGAGACTGGGTAAAGGCTCCCGAGTAGGTTTGATCCCGTCAAGGCAGTCAGGCTTACGCACGCTGGAGCTCACACAGATCGAGGAAACTTTGCATGCTGGATAATATGCGAGCCGTCATAATCACAATCGGGACTGAACTAACCGAGGGCCGGATAATCGATACAAACACTCGATACCTGGCTCACGAAATCGAGCGCCATGGCATGCGCGTAGCGCTCACACTCTCGGTTCCGGATATTCCAGACGAGATCGTCAAAGCGCTGGAATTCGCACTCGGTTATGAACCAGGGCTGATTCTGGTTTCTGGCGGCCTCGGTCCTACCCATGACGATCTGACCGCCACGGCTATCGCGGCGGCTCTGGGCCTTGAATGCAAGCTGGATCCACTGGCCGAGGCAATGGTTTCGGACGCGACCGGCTCAACCTCTCTGGCACCTAACCAGATCAAACAGGCGACAATCCCTGTGGGGAGTATTCCTGTTTCTCCCGCCGGGACAGCACCAGGATTTATCTTAAGCGTGGGAGAGGCTCTCATTATCGTTCTTCCCGGCGTCCCTTCAGAAATGAAATCGATGTGGCAGAATGTCAGCGGTTTTGATCCGGTGAAATCAATGCTTGAGTCTGCCGCTGTTTCTGTACATGAGACCCTTTGTCTATACGGGGTCGGAGAACCCCGCGTCTCGGATGCGGTCGAATCGGTGCTCGGAGAGTCTCAATCAGGGCTTCAGGTCAGCATTTGCGCCCGCTATGGAGAGGTCATCCTCGATATATCGGGCAAAGAAGGCGATCGGGATCAGATCAACGATTCGATGAAAAAATTCGGCGACATATTCGCCGAATATGTTTACTCCCACGGAGAGTCGATCGAGGAAATCGTCTCCAACAAACTGACGCATCGCGGCGAGACACTGGCAGTAGCCGAATCATGCACTGGCGGCATGTTGAGTGAGACTATTACAGGCTTAAGTGGAGCCTCCCGCTTCTTCCTGGGCGGCGTAATAGCATATGACAACTCAGTAAAGACTGCAGTTCTGAAAGTAGAACAGGAAGCCCTCGATGAAAAGGGCGCCGTATCAGAAACAGTGGCCCGGCAGATGGCGGAAGGTGTCAGGGCCGCGCTCGGCTCCGGATACGGCA
>JBAZWE010000087.1:0-7352 GCA_041660545.1 Thermoleophilia bacterium | reverse complement strand
GTCATCGCTCCCGACAAGAACCGCAGCGCTATCGGCCGGGGCATTACCATCGGGGAATCGCTCAATGTGGACGAAATAACCTTTTCCGACGGCAGCAGAGGCTATTCGGTGGACGGCACGCCGGTGTACTGTGTGCGGCTGGCCTCCCTGGGCTTTCTGGACTGGCAACCGGACATCGTCGTCTCGGGTATCAATCTTGGTCCGAATCTGGGGGATGACATCACTTATTCCGGCACCGTGGCAGCCGCCTTTGAGGGCATCATGCTGGGCATTCCGGCCATCGCTGTTTCAATCGAGAGAGCCGAGGAGTACCAGTTCGAACCCGTAGCCCGTTTTACCGCGGGAATGGTGGGCAAGATCGTCGAGAACAACATTCCCGGGACCATCCTGCTTAACATCAATGCCCCCAATCTGCCCCTTGCCAGTCTCAATGGCGCCCAGGTCACCCGTCTGGGCAAGCGTATCTATCGGGACCAGCTGGTGGAGGAGACCGGAGGCGATGGCTCGCCGGGCCGCAAGCGTTACCACATATACGGTGACGACCCCTCTTATCACGAGGAAGAAGGAACCGATTTTCACGCGCTGAACGAGAAAAAGATATCGGTTACCCCCATCCAGTTCGCTTTAACCAACCTGGCGGGGATGGAGATTATCCGGGATTGGGATCTGGACGCGCTGGTAACCCCCGACGGAGCCTGCTGAGTCGATATGGATATGGCCGGTAAATGCTTCAGGGGATTCCTTTTCGATCTTGACGGGACCCTTATCGACACCACGGAGCTGATCGCGCGCTCGTTCCGGCACGCGTCCAGCACTGTTCTGGGCGAAGAACTGGTGGACGAGGTGCTGATGGCTAACGTGGGTCAGCCGCTGATGACACAGATGGAGCTGCTCGGCGGTGAGCGCGCCCAGGAACTCTACGATACGTACCGGGACTTCAACCATGCCCGTCACGATGAATTCATCAATACGTACGAAGGGATCGAAGAGTTGCTGGTCGAGCTGAAGGCGCGTGGAGTGAAGCTGGCGATAGTGACGTCAAAGAGCAGAGAGACGGTGGATATGGCCTTTCACTGCATTCGAATCGAACATTATTTTGACGCGGTTATAACAACCGACGATACCGACAATCATAAACCGCATCCGCAGCCGATCCTGCTTGCCATGCGTAAGCTGGATCTGGCGCCTGACGAGTCGGTGTACATCGGTGACAGCCCCTTCGACATCAAGGCGGGGCAGGCGGCCGGCATCGCCACCGCGGCGGTCGGCTGGGGGATGTTCGCGCCGGTGCGGCTCAAGGAACTTGAGCCCGATTTTTATTTTGAAAAACCTGAGGAGATACTCGGGCTTTGCCCGAAAGGTATCCTGGGCTAGCAACTCATGAGATGGCGTCCGGGGATATCGTTCCTGCCTAATCGTTGCATCTGGCGGAATGTTTATGTCATCCTGAGCGTAGCGAAGGACCTTGAATGAAATTTAAAAAGCGGAGTTTCAGCTTACGGAGCGCAGGACACCGCTGAAAATCGGGTGGTAAGCATGACTGATAAAAAAGGAAAAGTCTATCTCGTGGGAGCAGGCCCGGGCGACCCCGGCCTCTTCACGCTCAAGGGCGTTGAATGCATGCGTCGCGCCGATGTTATCGTCTATGACTACCTGGCCGGCAAACCGCTGCTCGGCTATGCGCGGCCTGACGCCGAGTTGATATACGTCGGCAAGAAGGGCGGCGATCACACCATGAAGCAGCCAGATATCAACAAGCTGCTCGTGGACAAGGGTCTTGAAGGCAACGTGGTCACGCGTCTCAAGGGCGGCGACTCTTTTATTTTCGGCCGTGGTGGCGAGGAAGCGCTGGCGCTGCAGGAAGCGGGCGTTTCCTTCGAGGTCGTCCCCGGCATCTCTTCCGCCTATGCCGTTCCGGCTTACGCGGGCATCCCTGTGACCCACCGCAATGTTACAACCGACGTTGCTTTCATCACCGGCCACGAGGATCCCACCAAGGAAGAGTCATCCATAAAATGGGACAAGCTGTCAACAGGTGTCGGCACGCTGGTGTTCCTCATGGGTGTCAAGAACCTGCCTTATATCGTCAAAAACCTGACCGAAAACGGCCGCGATCCGGAGACCCCGGTGGCTCTGATCCGCTGGGGCACGACGCCGCGGCAGGAGACGCTTACCGGCAAGCTGTCAAATATCGTCGAACTGGTAAAAGAGCGCGGTTTCAAGGCGCCCGCCATCACCATCGTCGGCGAGGTTGTAAATCTCAGGGAAAAACTGCACTGGTTCGAAGACCGGCCGCTGTTCGGCAAGCGTGTGGTGGTAACGCGCTCGCGCGCGCAGGCCAGCGACCTTGCGGAAGGACTACTCGATTCCGGTGCGATTCCGGTGGAGTTTCCCACCATCAAGGTTGTCGATCCCGGCGAAGGGTACGCCGCGCTCGACGCTGTAATCGCCAGGCTGCGTAAGGGTGACGGACCTGCTTATGACTGGGCTGTTTTTACCAGCGTCAACGGCGTTGAGAAATTTTTCGAGCGCCTTGCGCTTGCGGGCGACGTGCGGGACTTAAAGGGACTGAAGCTGGGCGCCATCGGGCCCGCCACGGCCGCGGCGCTTGAGCGGCGTGGTCTGAATCTCGATTTCGTACCGCCGGAATACCGGGCGGAATCCATAGTCGATGGTCTGCTCGAAATGGGCATCAAGGGCAGCAGGGTGCTCATTCCCCGGGCGAAAGAGGCCCGCGAAGTCCTGCCTGAAAAGCTGGCTCAAGCCGGGGCCAAAGTAGAAGTCGTGACGGCCTACGAGACCATCCTTGATGACTCCGGAGTCGGAGACATGAAAAATATGCTCTTAAGCGGCGAAATTGATATCATAACTTTTACAAGTTCATCGACGGTAAAGAATTTCGTACAGCTCCTCGACGGCTTTGACTTATCCGCTCTTCCCGCGAACGTGACAATCGCCTGCATCGGCCCCGTTACAGCTGATACCGCCAGGGACCTGGGTCTCAAGGTTGATCTGGTGGCCGACGAATACACTATTCCCGGACTGATAAAGGCGCTAATCGCCGGGACCAGACAGGGCAGCTAACAGCCGGCGGGAAGCCGGCACCGAGTCAGAGGAAAATCATGATAGATATAACCCGTTTATACTGCGACCGCGACACACCCGCGGATTCCTTGCGCTACGGCCACGGAAACAAGGGCAAGCCGGAGATGAAGGGCGCTCCCCGCATCCCACGTGAGCCGAAGACCGCGGCCGAGCGCCGTCCGGTTGTCGTCTGGAACACGAGCCGTACCTGCAACTTAAAGTGCGTTCACTGCTATACGGATTCTGAAGCGAAGAAATACGAGGGAGAGCTTTCCACGCAGGAAGGCAAGACGCTCATCGATGATCTGGCGAAGTTCCAGATACCGGCGCTGCTTTTTTCCGGTGGTGAGCCGCTGATGCGCAAGGACCTCTTCGAGCTGGTCGGGCACGCGGTGTCGCTCGGCATCCGCCCTACTCTCTCCACAAACGGCACCCTGATCACCCGCGATGTGGCCCAGCGCATCAAGGATCTGGGTTTCACTTATGTCGGCATCAGCCTCGATGGTATCGGCGAGATCAACGACGCCTTCCGCGGACATGAAGGCGCCTTTGCGAAGTCCATGGAGGGTTTTCGCAATTGCAAGGCGGTGGAGCAGCGTGTGGGCTTGCGCCTCACGCTGACACGTCACAATTACAAGGATCTGCACAATATCTTTGATTTTATCGAGGCGGAAGGCATAGACCGGGCCTGCTTTTATCACTTGGTCTATTCCGGCCGCGGCAAAGAAAGCGATGATCTGACTCACGAGGAGAGCCGCGATGCGCTGGATATTATCCTCGAGCGCACCAAGGACATGCATGACCGTGGCCTGGAGAAAGACATCCTCACCGTGGATAACCACGTGGACGGCATCTACCTTTATATGAAACTCCTTGAAGAATCACCTGAACGGGCGGCGGCGGTGCTCAAGCTGCTTAAGTGGAACGGCGGCGGGATGTACAGCTCGGGTGTCGGTTTTGGTGACATAGATTTTTTAGGCAACGTCCACGCGGACCAGTTCTGGATGCACTACAGCTTCGGAAATGTCCGCGAGCGGCCGTTCAGCGAAATCTGGATGGACACGTCCGATCCCCTCATGGCCGGACTGAAGGATCGCCGCAGCAAGATCCACGGACGTTGCGCTACCTGCAAATGGTTCGATGCCTGCGGCGGCGCATTGCGCGTTCGCGCCGATCTTGTATATGGCGATCCCTGGGCTCCCGATCCCGCCTGCTATCTCACCGACGAGGAGATTGGCTGAAAAGGTGGACAAGGGGACTGGCGGTCATCCAGGTGATTTTCCAAAAGGGCGCCCTGCCGGGCACCCGGACTCGGGTGATGCCGGTAGCCATGAGGGACACCCTCATGGCGGTGACGCTCATTCCCGGGACGGACTTGCAGCCCCTCGCCTTGTAGCCTGGGAAGTCACCCGCCGCTGCAATCTTTCCTGCCGCCATTGCCGCGCCGCGGCCAACAAGGGACCCTATCCAGGTGAGCTTTCCACTCAAAAATGTTTTGAAGTGATCGACGAGATCGCCGCGGTCGGCAAGCCGATCGTGATCCTTACGGGTGGCGATCCCATGCTGCGAGACAACATCTACGAGATAGCACGCTATGGCACCGATAAGGGCCTCAAGATGGTGATGTCACCCTGCGGCACCCTGCTTAACGAGGAGAACGCCGGCAAGCTCAAGGACGCGGGTATCGAGCGCATCAGTATCAGCATCGACGGGGCAAGTGCTGAAACCCACGATGATTTCCGCCGCGTCCCAGGCGCCTTCGATGAAGCCATCAGGGGCATCGAGAACGCGAAGAAAGCCGGGCTGGAATTTCAGATAAACACGACCGTGACAAAGGTCAACCTAGCCGAGCTGCCGGACATCCTTCAACTCGCCATAGACCTGGGCGCCGTCGCTTTTCATCCATTCCTGCTTGTGCCTACGGGCCGTGGCAAGGAACTTGCGGCGCAGGAGTTATCGCCCGAGCAGTATGAAGAGACATTAAACTGGGTCTACGACCAGCGTGAATCCGTGCCACTGCATTTCAAGCCGACCTGCGCGCCCCATTACTACCGCATACTCAGGCAGCGCGCTCACGAAGAGGGCCTGAAGGTAACGCCGGAAGAATTCGGCATGGACGCCCGCGCCAAGGGTTGTCTCGGCGGTCAGGGCTTTTGTTTTATCTCGTATCTCGGTGAAGTTCAGATATGCGGTTTCCTTGATGTAAAATGCGGCGACTTGAAGGAACAGAGTTTCGGAGACGTCTGGCGCGACTCTCCCGTGTTTAAACAGATGCGGAACCTCGACGGCTATCACGGGCGTTGCGGCTACTGCGAGTACCGTCGTTTCTGCGGCGGCTGCCGGGCGCGCGCCTATGAGCTTACCGGAGACTATCTGGCAGAGGAGCCGTACTGCGTGTACGAACCGAAGGCCAGGAAGAAATGAGCGTATATGGACCAGACTGACAAAAAGCTCATAACCTATATTCAGGCCGGTTTTCCAGTCTGTGCCCGGCCATACGCGGCCGTAGGCGAGAAGCTCGGCCTCTCTGAGGACGAGGTCATCGAGCGCCTGAGAACGATCAAGGATTCAGGCGAGATCCGTCGCATGGGGGCGTCGTTCGATTCCCGCAAGCTGGGCTACTCGAGTACGCTTTGCGCGGTCCATGTTCCCGCCGGGAAGCTGGATGCGGCGATTGCCGCGGTCAACTCATACCACAACGTCACACACAATTATGAGCGAAACCACCATTACAACATGTGGTTTACCGTGATAGCTCCCTCAAAGGAACACATCAATGAAATTCTCCAGGAGATAGAAGAGCAGGCAGGCGTCGGCCCGATCATCAATCTTCCCGCAATCAAGCTTTTTAAGATCCAGGTCGACCTGCCGGTGATCGATGGCTGACATCCTCACAGAAAGGGAACAGGCGCTCGCTCGCATGCTTCAGGATGATATTCCCATCTCACCAAGACCTTTCGCCGAGATCGGAGAGTCCCTGGGCATGACCGAAGACGAGGTCGTCGCCAAGGTGAAAGCCTGGCTTGAAAGCGGAACCATCCGCCGCTTCGGCGCCATGGTGCGGCACCAGAAACTCGGCTACAAGGCCAATGCCATGACCGCCTGGGACGTTCCCGACGGCAAGGCGGAAGAGGTAGGAAGGATACTTGCTTCGGCCAGCGAGGTCAGCCATTGCTATCAGCGTCCACGGGCCGAAGGCTGGAGCTATAACCTTTTTGCCATGATCCATGCCGCAACTCCCGAAGAATGCCACCAGGTTGCCGCGCGGCTTTCAGAGAAGATCGGCATCGAAGACTACGAGCTCCTTTTCAGCAGCCGGGAGTTCAAGAAAATCAGCATGAAGTATTTTATCGAGCAGGACTGATGGTAGAGGGACGCTTTCCGGTATAAAATATGCTGACTTATGCGCAAGCCAAGTATACGGAAAGGTTAAATGACAGCGGCAAGTCCCACGGAAGAGTCAGTATGGAATAAAACCGACTGGCAGATCGTATCCGCGCTTTTCGTTGCCACCTTCCTTTCACGCATCCCCTTCCGCACCACACTCTTCTATGCCTGGGACTCCGTCCTTTACGCCAGGGCCATCGATCATTTTGACGTCAGCCTGCATCAGCCTCACGCCCCCGGGCATATTTTTTATGTATTTCTCTCCCGGACAGTGAACCTGATTACCGGTGATCCCAACTCCGCCATGGTCTGGGTAAGTGTTTTCTTTGCCGCGGCCGCGGTAGCGGCCCTTTACTGGCTGGGAACCATGATGTTCAGCCGACACATCGGGTTGGTGGCGGCATTGTTGCTGGCAACCAGCCTGAGTTTCTGGGCATACAGCGAAGTGGCTTATCCCTATACTTTGCTGGCGTTCCTGGTTACCGTATTCTCCGGTTTGATCTACGCGGCGCGGGAAGGAAACAGCACGCGTCTCATCCTGCTGGCTGCACTGTTTCTGGGTATAGGTTCCGGCTTTAGGCAGGACATACTCCCGTTCATGCTGCCACTGATGGCATACGGTCTTTCTGGTATGCCCTGGCGCCGCTGGGTTGCCTCAGCAATGCTGCTGGGCGTGGGCGTGGCATCATGGTATCTGCCCTCGGCGCTGTTTTCGGGAGGATTTACGGTTTATCGTGAGTCATCATCCGATCAAAGCAATTATATTGTTGAAAAAATATCCGTGTTTGGCCGTGGCCTGGACGCGATAGCAGCCAATCTTCACGACCTGGGCTACTTCAGTCTTATGGCGCTGGCGGCGGCCACACCCCTTTTGCTCATAT
>JBAZWE010000086.1:0-7583 GCA_041660545.1 Thermoleophilia bacterium | reverse complement strand
TATCATCCACAAGCACAAGCTCTTTGTAATCCTCAAGCGCAGCGAAGGAACTCAAAGCTTACATTCAACTAGCAACCAAGAGGAATCCAGATGTCGAAAGTATGCACAGTATGCGGCAAGAAGCCCGGTTACGGAAATAACCGCAGCCACTCCAACCGCGCCACGCGGCGCCGGTTCGATCCGAACCTGCAAAAGATCCGCATCGTCAAGGACGGCGCACCAAAGCGGGCCTACGTCTGCGCCAAGTGTATCAGCGCCGGCAAGGTGCAAAAAGCCGTCTGATCTGACCCGTACTAATCTCTGAGAAATCCATCTCCCTCTTGGGAGCTTTTTTCATGCCGTTTTGTTTTCAAGACTCAGACAAAAAAATAAATAGTCAAATATCGGGATTTACAACTAGCAGGAAATACTACGTATATGATTCGCGGGGTCGAAGAATATATTAATTGGACAGTAGCCGAACGGATCATACCGGCTAAAAAACGTTTGGAAGGAGCAAAAAATGGATTCCTTTAATGAATTTGTTGCAAGCGGACCGGGCATCGCAGGGTCACTGGTAATGTACGTTTTCCTGGCCTTCTGCCTGATGACGATTGCCAACAAGCTGGGAACGCCACGCTCGTGGCTGGCGTTCATCCCCATCGCAAACGTGTACCTGATGTGCAAGATGGTCGGTTATTCAGGAGTACTGGTGCTTCTCGCATTCGTGCCGTTCGTCAATTTCGTCTTCCTGATCGTGCTCTGGTGGAAGATCGCCGAGGCCAGGGACAGGACCGGTTGGCTTGGCATCCTCATGCTCGTGCCGATTGCGAATGTGATCGTCCCGATCCTGCTCGCGTTCACGGAGCACTCGGGAATGCCGACAGGAAGGTCTATTCACCACGCTTAAGAATCAATCCAAATAGCAGAAGCAGAAAAAGCTCCCGGCAGGGGGCTTTTTCTTTTGATAACGTAAAATTTCTTTCGCACATTTTTTTAGCGGTGGCCTCATTCTGGTTTAATTGGGAGTTACGAGACAACCAATTGATCAGAAAGGAGAACCACCAAATGAAGTAGTCTACAACAGGAAAGCTTCATTGGATACGCGCTGCTGACGGGGATCCTAGGGGGATTTAAGTAACAACGATGAATTAAGTGCCTGTATGCCCTGTATCTTACATTACATTGTATTGGGCGTCGCGTCGCTTCAGGAAAATCATCGTGCTGGTGACGATTACTGCAAGTCTTATCGCGACAATTATCAGAGCAACTAAATGAAATCCAAATATTGGAGAGGGTATAAGAAATATTATTTCTATTATTGAATAATAAAAAAGGTAACCGAATATCAATTCATAGACATATGGCAAAATCAGCGTCAGACTACCCGCAATCGTAATAATCGCACTCATTTTTCTTATGTTTTCTACCTCAGATAATTCCGCAGTCTGCGCAAGATCCATGGATTGTTTTTTCCAGTTGATAAATCCGTAAACAATGGTAAATATTGTCACCACTAACGTTACTAACCCGAGAAACAAGTAGACAAATTCCGAATAAGACACAAAATAAAACATAAAGGCCGCCATCAGTAGCAACACCCCATTTAAAATCGGCACCATCATGGCAACCTGCAGGCGGCCCATGAATTCCGATAAACCGTCCATCTGCCCTGAAACCTGTGGCATGGCGCCGCCATAAATGTCGGGCTGTTTTGGCTGAAAGTCCTGCGAGACCGCCGGCCCTGTCGCCATCGGGGCCGTCTGCGCGTATGCAGGTGCGGCAACCGGCATCGTCCCGTAAGCACTTACGGGTGCGGCCATCTGCCCGGAGTCGGGTCTTTGCGTCATACCAGCGCCAGTGTCATTCACCGGCGGCCCTGTCTGTCCATTCATACCCTGCCCGAAGTGTTCTGGATTGAACAGCCGCACACCGCAGCCACGGCAGAAGGTGGACTCGTCCTTGTTTTCATTTCCACATTTGTAACAAAACATCCATGTTCCCTTATCGATGATCCGCACTAATCTGGCTCTGATAGTATCCCTGCATCGCTTAAAACGTCAAGCATTCGACGACTCCTGCAGGCATTCTGTATTTTCCATGATCCAATTATTGATAACTTTTTATAAAAGTGGGGATATTGTATGTCATGAAAAAGCTATTGATAGTTCTTGTGGTAGCCCTGGTCTCAGCCGGGTGCGGGGGCAACTCTTCAACGTCGACTGACAAGCCCGTCACCGCCGTCGTAAAAGTTACCGAGGCGAATGCCGGTCAGTCGGTGGAACTGGACGCCGGCGGCACTCTCGAGATCACACTGAAAAGTAATGCGACCACCGGATATCACTGGGAGGTCATGAGCGTGGACTCGGGAATTCTAAAACAGGAGGGCCCACCGGTTTATGTATCAGATCCTAATCCCGAACAACTTGTGGGCTCCGGTGGTAAAACAACCTTCGTCTTCAAGGCACTGACGCAGGGTCAGACCGACCTGAAGCTGAACTACACAAGCCCCGCCAACGTGCAATCGGAAACATCCTTCAGCATCATCGTCAAAGTCGGTCAATAACCCCTAAGCGGACAGATCCCACTCGCCGAGCTTTACTATTCCACACTCGAAAGATCCTCGGTCCAGATCCGCATTCGTTTCCTGCTGGCCCGTTTTGCCGAGCCCCAGGATCCCGCGAGGTCGCGGTTATCAACGCCATCATGCGGATGATATTTCAGGTACGGAACAACATGGGTCAGTGATTCGTCTTTTTTGCGTAATCCGTCATATTGAAAAATAGCAGCGTATTGTCAGCGTTGGCCAGAGGCTTTTCGTTCAGTGCTGTTTCCAGCTCCCGTTGAATCCCTACAGCGTAGTCCGTGTAGCCGTACCGGTTGACGTAGATACCGGTGAATCCGGCTGCGACCAGATCCTGGATCATCTGACTGGTTGGTTCAACAGAGACGTCTCTTTGCCACAGATCGCCCTCGCGGCCTTTTATCACGCCGTAACTCCAGTGAAGTCTGCTGGAGTGCAGATACGCGCGGAAGGGTTCGTAACTGGCCATATGGTTGACCGCCCCGCTTTCGGGAAACGGCATGTAAGGCAACTGAAATATTTGCGCCTGGTCCGGCATTTCGTTCTCGATTGTTTTTATAAAGGACTCATCGCTGGCGTAAACCGTGGCGTTGACGCTGTAGATCGGCACCATGCCGTTGGTGGTCTGATCGAGAACCCCCGCGATGAGAACCGATAGCAGAATCGTATAGAAGGCCAGGCTTTGCAGTCTGGACTTGATGTACCGGCGCCGCAGGCCTTCCAGAATAACCAGTACAACCAGGATTGAAAAGTATGCGATATAAGGACTGATCCTGTTATATGAGCGAATGGAGGGCGATACCAGCATTGCAAATAACAGGCTAAACCCGCCCACTGTGGCCAGCAGTATCCCCAGAATATTCAGTACACCAAGCGTGTCCAGCATGGGTAGGTCCAATTTTTCCTTATCGATGTCACGCCTTCTGGCGAAGATCAGCCAGACTAGCGAAAACAATAAACCGATGCTTCCGATCAAGCCCAGGGAGGAAAGATCGTTCTCATTGATGAAGTAAGCCCTTACACCCTTATAACCCCCCTCCTGGAGTTGCTTGGACTTTAAATCAGCCATGAAGCCTACACGGTGATCCGTGATCGGCAGGATAAGCTGACCGATCGTCATGCCATAGATCTCCGACTCGATCTCATAACGCCTGGTGGCTTCTTCGTTTTTGCCGTGTTCATACTCGTATATAAAGCTTGGTGACAAATTGATGAAAAGGGCGACGATGACAATCCCGAAGGCTATTAACGCCACGTATAACCGTTTAAGGGATCTGCGCCTGCTGGCGGCGTAAGCGCCGGCGGCTATCAGAAAGAAACAGGCAAAAAAGGCGTAATAAATACCGGCTGACGCAGTCAGTATGGCCACTAACACGTAACCAGCCGCCCTTGGACTTAAGAGGTCATATCTCTCTCCGCTATTCTTTTTATCCTTGATAAAAGGCGGAGTCTCGGAACCGATCCGCAGGATCAGCAGCGAGGTCAGAGGTATGACATAAATTGCAGCCAGAAATAGATGCGACTCACCCCGGAAGAGATGGTAGGGCAGGAATGTATAAAGCAGGCTGCCGAATATCGCCACAGGATAGGAAATGTTCAATTTCCTGAAAACAAAAAGGGAAGAGACCGTGGTCAGTGGAAATGTGGCCAGGAAAAAGATATTCATCGTGACCGCATAATCGCCGGCAAACAGGGAAATGACTTTGATGAGAAAGAAATGGAGGTTGTCCGAGGTTGGAAAATCCGCCATTGCGAGCCCCGCAGGCGCCCCGACATAGTTGTTGAAAAGATACCACCCGTTATCGATGATGCCCTTTATCCATACGCTGTTTACAAACGCGTCGCCTTGATAAACAAATGGGACAGACAGGTCGGCTCGCCACAGCTTTAAGACCCAGACCGTCGCCAGCAGGCACGCCGCTATGGCGACAGCGTAAATGGCTGCGGTCTTTGCTATGGAATAAATCGAAAAGCTGCTTTGGGTATTACCTGGCTCCTTGTTGTTTGTCTTGCTTTTAGAGTTCGTCATCGTCAGATCTGACTTCCTGCGGCAAGGGCCGCTTTTCTTCATCAAACCCTCCGGGGGAAATACTGAACGAGAATCTTTTGTGCCCGACGTAACTAATGATCACTGTGATCATCACGATCACGCCCTGGGAGACGATGGGAGAAATCTTCAGAACCTCTACGAAGACGGGCAGCATTGCCAGGTTAAGCAGGAAAGCCACTGCATAAACCAGATAGAAACGGAGATACTCTCTTAAGTAGTTCCCCTTCGTTTTGAAAACCAGGAATTTGTAACATATATAGGCCTGCGATATCGCAATCACATAGCCGATCGTTAGAATCACCGAGTAATGAATTACGTCATGGAGAAGCTCGAACAGGACAATAAACAGTAAGAAGCCGACTGCCGTATTCCAGCTTCCCACCAGAAGAAAACGTATTTTTTCTTCGTGGAGATTAAATAATTTGGATACTGCTTTTGACATCGGGATACCGGTTCCGGATTTATATTACCGAACCGATGAGGACCGGCTTAAAGGCCGGTCCTCATCGGTTAATTTTCGTAGATCTAAGTTTCACCTGTATTCGTTGACTCTCAAATGGCGATACCAGGTTGACTCACCCAGCCGAATCCTATTTCAGGGTCTTCACCAGTTGCGCCATCTCTATTGCTCCAGCCGCGGCCTGCCAGCCCTTGTTGCCAGCCTTGGTTCCCGCGCGCTCAACCGCCTGCTCGATGCTGTCGGTGGTAAGCACGCCCATCGCTACCGGGACCTTGGTGTCCATCGATATCTTTGCGATACCCTTTGACACCTCAGACGCTACATAGTCGAAATGCGGCGTGCCGCCGCGGATGACCGCGCCCAGGGCTATGATGCCATCGTACTTGCCACTTTCGGCCATCTTTGCCGCCACCAGGGGGATCTCAAAGGCGCCAGGAACCCAGGCGACCTCGATTGCTCCCTTGCCGGCGCCGTGCCTGATGATGCAATCCACCGCGCCGTCCAGCAGGCGCAGGGAGATGAATTCATTGAATCGGGCGACGACGATGCCGAACTTGAGACCTTTGGCGTCGAGCATGCCCTCATAGCTCTTGTATTTTTCTGCCATCAGCTGATCCTTTCTGTTTTTTCCATTTTGCGAACTGGCGCTTACTCCCGATGCTTTGGCGTATGCCGGCACCGCTTGTCACATCGCCGTTACTCGCTGGTCTTTTTTTCCTCTTCTTCCGCGTCGAAACGCAGGTCCTGATGATGCAGGATATGCCCCATCTTGGCCTTCTTTGTCGACAGGTAAGCGACGTTCTCACACTGGGGCGGCATCTCGATTGGCACTCTTTCCACGATCTTGAGCCCAAATCCTTCCAGCCCCTTGATCTTCTTGGGGTTGTTGGTCATCTGACGGATGGTAGTCAGCCCAAGGTCCACCAGTATCTGGGCGCCGATGCCGTAATCACGCAGATCGGCCGGGAAGCCCAGTTCCTCGTTTGCCTGAACCGTGTCCATTCCCTGTTCCTGCAGCTCATAAGCGCGCAGCTTGTTCAATATACCGATGCCACGGCCTTCCTGGGACATGTAGAGCAGCACGCCCTTGCCATCCTCTTCGATCATGCGCATGGCGTGGTAGAGCTGCTCGCCGCAGTCACAGCGCATCGAGCCGAACACATCGCCGGTCAGACACTCGGAGTGGACGCGTATAAGAACGTTTTCCGCCCCGTCGACGTCACCTTTGACCAGTGCCACATGCTCCTCATTATCCAGCAGGCTTCTGTAGCCGATGGCGCGGAAGTCACCGAACCTCGTTGGGAGCCGCGCATCGGCGACACGCTGCACCAGTTTCTCGTTCTTGCGCCGGTACTTGATGAGGTCGGCTACTGTGATCATTTTCAGATTGTGCTTCTTGCAGTAAGGGATGAGATCCGGCACGCGCGACATGGTGCCGTCTTCGTTCATGATCTCGCAGATGACGCCCGCGGGCTCCAGGCCGGCCAGGCGTGCCAGGTCGACTCCTGCTTCGGTCTGCCCTGTGCGCTCCAGCACCCCGCCCGGTTTTGCCCTGAGCGGGAATACATGGCCAGGCTGGACCAGATCGGCCGGCTTTGCTCCCGGCTTGATGGCCGTCTGGATCGTGTGAGCACGGTCCGCCGCCGATATGCCTGTGGTGACGCCATGTCGCGCCTCCACGGATACCGTGAAAGCGGTGCTGAAAGTGGCCTCGTTGTTCTGCACCATCTGCGGCAGGTCCAGCTCGGTGCATTTTTCCGGAGTCAGGGTCATGCAGATGAGCCCGCGTCCGTACATTGCCATGAAATTGATGGCGTCGGGCGTCGCGAACTGGGCCGCCATGGTGAGATCGCCCTCATTCTCCCTGTCCTCATCGTCACATACCACGATGATCTTGCCAGCCTTGATGTCCTCGATTGCCTCTTCGATGCTGCTGAAAGGCGAGTCCTTTTTCTTTTGTTCCTGTTCCTCAGCCATTTTTTCCTTCCTGGTTGGTACTTTTAACTGTCAATAATCATACAAGTTGTTAAATTTGGTTCTCCTGAAGTGTCCGTGTTTATAAAAACCCTCCTTCGGCCAGCTTTTCCAGCGTAAGACCGCCTTCCCCCTGTCCTCCGGGAAGCCCGCCCTCCATGATCTGCCTTACATATTTCCCAAGCACGTCGGCCTCGAGGTTCACCGCGTAGCCGACTCCGTTATGGCCCAGCGTCGTGACCTTGACTGTATGTGGGATGAGCGACACGCTAAAGCTGTCGCCTGTCAGCCGCGCTATCGTCAGGCTGATGCCGTCGATGCCGATCGAACCTTGCGGCAGCAGGTAGCGCCTGATCTCCTCCGGCGCCGAGAAGGTGTAAAAAACCGCGTTACCTTCCGGCTTGATCGAGGTTATCCTGCCCGTAGCATCCACATGGCCCAGCATAAGATGTCCACCCAGCCTTGAAGAGAGCATAAGCGCCCGCTCGAGGTTGACGATGCCGCCGGGTTTGAGATTTCCCAGGTTTGTCTTGCGG
>JBAZWE010000085.1:0-8169 GCA_041660545.1 Thermoleophilia bacterium | reverse complement strand
GGGGGGGGGGGGGGGGGGGGGGGGTTTATTCTAGTGCGGTCAATATGTAGTTATTAGCACCAGTATCCTGTTTCGATTGGGGAAAACCGAGCAGGTACATGGCGCCGTCTCCGGCGATCAGTTCCTCTTGCGTTGGGTTGGATAATTCGTACTTCCATTTCTCTTCTCCGCTTTTACCATCCAGAGCCTGAATTTTTCCTGTATAGACGAGATTATTGTTGCTATTTGTCTTATAGTAAACTACTTCATTGGCCACCATGAGGTTGAAAGAAAAGTTTTTAAGGGCGGAATTATCAACTTTTTGCCATAGTCGTTTACCGGACTTTGTATCCACAGCATTAATGCGTGCATTAGTAGTATCGCTTGCATTTCCGGATTCGTAGTCCGCGAAGTAAACAATCCCATCTGCAACTGCCTGCCCTGTCGTCTGACCTGTTGTTATTTTCCATTGCTCCCTGCCGGACTTGGCGTCAAATGCGTATAGATAGTCCTGCGAGGTGTAGTTCCTGTGTAAATTTAATTCGACAAATACTTTGCCATCGGCGATTGAAATTTCGCCCATATCCATATCCTTGTTAAACTTCCAGACTTCGGTTCCGCTTTTGGCATCGATAGCAAAAATGGTGCTTTGGGGCTCATTGCCCGGTCCGATTCCGTATGCTGAAAAATATACCAATCCGTCGCCGGCAGTGGGCACTTGAGGATAAAGTGCTGTTTCATATTTCCAAATCTGCTTCCCCGTCCCGGCGTCGAGCGCGTAAAGATACGATGGTTGGGACTTTGCTGTTAGATATAGTGTATTGTCATCGATAACCAGCCCTTGGATGTCACTAGTCTCAAAACGCCACAATTCTTTTCGATCATCAAGAGAAATTGCGACAAGTTGATTCCAATCATCATCCTTTTCTCCTCCATAGATCTTTGGAATGATTGCGTAAACAACTCCATTGCTAACTATCAGTGGCACCAGGGTTTCTCCCACAAGATCGAAGCTGGAGATCTGGGAGCCGGAATTTGCGTCAAGCGTAATCAGGTGACTTGTTAAAAGGTTGTTCGAGTTGGTAGATGTTTTGATGGACGCATCTTTTTCCTGGCCTGGCCGTTCACTTGAACTCAAATATATCTTTCCATCTGTCTCGAAGATCTTATTTGCGGAGCCTTTCGTGCCGGTCTCCCACTTCTTGGTGCCGGTAAGCGCTTTACCGGCATCGTATTCCCCGGTACGTTGCGCGTTAGCTCGCGACATGGTCGTCCCTTTTTGCTGATCGGAACCTGAGAAAGAAAACAGCCAGAATATGGATCCCGCGATGATAGCAAAAGCCAGCAGCGCCAAATATCCGAAGTTTCTTAATTTACGCGGTTGTTTGCCCGTGGTGGGTACGGCGGGCTGATGTGCAGCTAACTTAGCCGGAGTTTGATCCATGCTTGGAGTGCTCTGCGTAATCTGCGCGCCACATTGCTGACAAAAAGCATCACCCTCTAGCCCTGGCGAGCCACATCTTGCGCAATATGATTGTGCACCAGAGCCGCCTGCTTCCTCAGCCAACGCAGCTCCGCAGCCCTCACAGAACTTCGAGCCGCTCTGATTTGCCGCATTGCATTCAGGACAGTTCATGTTAACCGGAATTCTTTCTGGAAAAATTGGAAAATGAACATGCAACATCAAGGCTTCAGGATCAGGAAACGAAAACAAACGATAACTTGCAGGCTTACAGACCTTCAAAGAGATGCGATTATATCACGAGTTTTTGACACATGAAATATCCTTGGCGTAATTTGCAGGTTTAAGGTATAGCCAAAAAAGACACTCGCTTCCAGATATAGGCTTATCGGTGAAGATGTAGTGCTATGCGATTCTGGGTAGAAATATGCTGGGGCTTTAACCATTCTGACCGCAAAACCCTCAATTCTGGATTATCCTTTACAAATACGGGAATCATTAGCCAGTAGCCTGAATAGACGTATAAATCAAATGAAAGCGGCGGGAGTGCGTTATGTGGGATGACCATGATTCATCTGCTGAAAGAATTGAACCTGCAGTCGGTTTTAGGGGCGGGATTTTCGCCAGATCGACGCTTTTTTTGATGGCCGTAACGCTCATCGCGCTGACCGGATGCAAATCCGACACGCCAGTGAACACCACGGCCTCTCAAACCATCGAGGTTCCCGCAAGAACCACAGGCCTGCTCGCCTTCGCCGTCAAGACGGACTACGTCGCGGGTTCTGAACCAAGTTCTGTAACGACAGGCGACTTCAACTCAGATGGAAAAACCGATTTTGCAGTGGCGAACTCGGGCAGCAACAATGTCTCGATCCGTCTGGGCACAGGTAACGGAACATTCGGCGCCAAGGTGGACTACAATGCGGGATTTAAGCCAAGCTCGATAACCACAGGCGACTTCAACTCAGATGGGAAAACTGATATTGCCGTGACAAATGATGCCGGCAACGATGTCTCGATTCTGTTGGGCGCGGGCAACGGCACATTCGGCGCCAAGGTGGACTACAATGCGGGATCTGGACCAAGCTCGATAACGACAGGCGACTTCAACTCAGACGGAAAGACCGACCTTGTCGTGGCAAATGCTGACGGCACTGTCTCGATCCTGCCGGGTCGTGGTGATGGCGCCTTCGGTTCTGCGGCAAGCTACGGCGCGGGCTCCCGGCCAAACTCAGTGGCTACGGGGGACTTCAACAGTGACGGCATATCTGACCTCGCCTTTGCGGATTATGGGAACAATATGCTCTCTATACTGCTGGGTAGAGGTGATGGTACCTTCGGCGCTGCGGCGAGCTACGGTGCGGGCGCCAGTCCACATTCTGTAACTACGGGCGACTTCAACTCAGATGGAAAGGCCGACCTTGCCGTGGCAAATGCGGACAGCAACGATGTCTCGGTCTTCCTGAACGCGGGCAATGGCACCTTCGGCACGGCGTTCAATTACGGCGCGGGAACTTATCTATCCTCAGTAACCACAGGCGATTTTAATGGAGACGGAAAGGCCGACCTCGCCGTGGCAAATTATGGCGGCGGAAATGTCTCGGTCCTGTTGGGCGCGGGCGATGGTACCTTCGGCGCGAAGTCGGATTTCGCCGCGGGCTCTGGTCCGATCATGTTAACCACGGGCGATTTCAACGAAGATGGAAAGGCCGACCTTGTCGTGGCAAACTGGGAAAGTGACAATGTCTCGATACTGCTCAATGCTACAGACTCCGGCACCATTCAGAGTTATTGATACAGGGTTGGGCTACGATGCGCGATCCCGGGAAGGCACAGGAATTGAACCTGCCAAAGACGGGGTAACCTTGTCTTTAGCAGGTTCGATTCCCACGTATTCACAAAAAAGATTTATTGCAGGCCTCCAGGCTGACGCTGAGTCGTCGCATGATTACCTGCTTACAGAACGCCAGTAAGCTTAACTAAATCGAAGGGCGCGAAGTAATCGACGGCCCGGGCGATGTAGGTGCCGGCCACGGCATCAACTCGGTTTATCCGGTACAGAATATTTCCCTGGCTGCTAAAGATGATGTTATACAGACAAGCCGTCAAGACAGGTGCCCCAGCCGCTTCCGATGTTTCCAGGTTCTGCTTGATAATCTCCACCATCTGCTTACCTCGTTCAAGACCTTTCGCGAAGCCCGAGGCAAGACCAAATGCCATTTTCTTATCAACCCATGCCTGAAACTCGACCTCATCAAGCTGACCCCACAAAAGTTCTCCGCCCTCCTGGAAGCTGATCCCTCGCTCATCGAAATGAAAATTTGTCAGCCAGTCGCGAAGAGACGGCTCATAAAGAGACAGGTCCGGTGGAGGCAGGTGTTCTATCCCAGCTGCTGAGTCTCTTTCAAGGCGCTCGCGCTTTACCTGAATCAGATCCTGCTGGACCTGGTAAGTTACAGAATCCGACCCTTTCTTCAATTCTATGGTATCACCGTGCGACAAAGCCCTTCCACCAACTACTGGTTCTCCATTGACAAGCGTCTCACCTCGCGTGGGTACCAATAAAGCCCAGCCATCTTTAAGCATTAATAACGCGGTGGCTGGGCGGAAAACGCCTGGGACTTCGAGCTTGGCCGGTTTCTCGTCAACCAGCCATTCGTTCTTGAACGCAAACCTTTTGTCGCCGTCGAGTCTGATGAGCATAATAGTCTCCTTCGGCTCCGCAGAAATGACAATATTTTCATGTACCCATATGGATAGCTTTGAAACCGGAAGGGTGTAAAGCTCAAGCTGCAGGTTGGGGAGGGCTTCAAAATATGTAAGAGGTGGACGTAAACTACCACACCCGCCACCCCGTATTTCGTACGTTTAATTCCTACGCCTTCCCAGCAGTTTTTCCATTGAGAAGTAAATTCAGAGCGAGCCTCGCGCAAAGGCAAAGCAGTGAAGCGTATCAAGGTGCCAGCGGCATATTTATCAAAGGATGAGTTTTGATAAAAGTAATAGGGGAATAAATATCAACCGGGAGTCAAAAGAAGTGCTCTAAGCAGAATGAGCTGAATGTCCACTGTCAAAATAACGATGCGGCCGAAAGCTTCTTTGGCGACTTAAATGTGGAACGGGTACCCTGGAAAAGGTGTTCGGGAAAGCTAACGCAGCAAGGGGCCACGCTCTTTGCTTTTCGATAATTTGGAGGGAATCATGGTTTCTGAGAAACAGATGCAAGCAAAGAAAATGTCTGTAATGTCAGAGGGAAAGACAAGGCCTGGTGTTGTTCCTCTTAAAAGGCAGAAGATAGCAAACAGGCTTGTTATATGGTTGCTAGCCATAACCATTGTGTTTTCAGGCCTCACTATTTTTATTAATTTAGATCAAGCAATACCGAATTCTATTCTCGATACTTTTGCGAGCCCCGTGATCGCCCATCCTGAGAACGTGTTATCTCTATTTACGTGGAATACAATGATCTTTGATAAGACAGACACAATGACCATAAGAATTTTCTGGAACTACGCATTGCCGGCAGGCTTTCTTTTTGTTCTGTTTGCCTTGCTTATTCTCGAACCTTTCAGAGTGCCGAGTCTTGGCCGTTATGTGCATGACAAAGGCAAAAGACCGTTATATAAGAGGACGGGGCAGGTACGCAACTGGATCCTCTGGGCAACTTCCCTGGTTCTCTGGTCAGGGCTGCTTCTGCTACATGTCAAGAGTCTCATGGTGATGAATGACGACAGAGCTCAATTAAATATCAAGCCGGGGTTTGATGTTAAAGCAACTGAAATAGACATGGGTTTTTATGTTACTGCCTTCCTCGTTGTCCTGGGAATCGTGCTGATTCTCACGGCAATGCCGTCTTCGCATAACAAGGTCGTGCAGATCGATGAAGAAGGAAACGTCTATGACGAGCAGGGAAACCCGTACCATTCGTGATATGCCGGCTGTTTCTGGTCGAGATAAACCGGATTATCACTCTGACTCCCTGGAGATGACTGCGAATCGCCTGAATTAATTGGCGGGAAGGCACAGGAATCGAACCTACACGGGAGGTGAATCGTGTGACTACGACAACAGCTATCTGGACTACAATTTCAGTCCCTGGCATCCTGTGAAGCCGGTATGGTTATTGTATGCAATTAATAAAACCCCCTCGCGCCGCAATCCGGGTTTCTCAAACCCGTTAGGCCGCAGTCTCATGCTTCACTTGGAGATATCCACCTCCGGCGGCGGACCCATCTTGGGAAACACGTACTGCAATTTGCTTAACACCGCGTCCGCCGGGACAGTCCTTAGCACCTTTCCTCGCACTGATTCTCCCGGGGCGAGATCTTTTAAAGGCAGCACCTCCTCCACGGGAATTCCGAGATAAACTACTATATTGTTCGACGTCTTATTATTAGCGTCGATAAGCATCAGGTTGTCTTCGTTGCTGGAATGGGAGGGCTGGATGGAGACATTTTTCAATGTGACGTCCAGCAGCACCAGTTTGCTTCCTGGCTTCGCCGACTGGGTAATTATGCCATGAGTGAGCTGTTCCGGCGTGGTAACAGAATTAACTGTCATTTCGACGCCGCCGCTTTCCGCCGGCTCTCCGATCTTTGCCAGTGGCGGGGGTGGTGGCATGGTAGCCTCGCGCGATTCCAGGCTGATATCAATCGGCGGGTCGGCCGAAAAGGATACCCGGTCCCACACTGAGCCTTTAGGAACAACGTATACATCTGTCACGGTAATCTGCGCGCCGGGGTTGATGACTTCATCAGCCTTAAGGTCCTTTATTTCAGGGAGGCCAAGGCCGATAAGCTCGTCGGCATCTTGCCCATTGGCGTCTATCAATTTTACGCGCTTAATTTTCTGCGGTTCGTTTCCCAGGTTTTCCACAGTGAGGGTGACTAATGCAAAGAGGCTGTTTTCATCCTTGGGCTTTTTCACCCCACCAAGTAACCATGTGTCACAGTATTGGTCGTAAAACTGGATATCGTTTACCGTGACGCCTATCTTGTCATTGCTTGCCTGCTCCCCCACCTTCGGCAGTTGACCGCAGCCCGCAAGCAGCAGAACGGAAAACAGGACGCTCATCAGTAACACGAATCGTATTTGACAACCCCAATAAGTTTGCATTGAACCTCAACCCCTTGTCTTCCGGCAGTCCCAGCCATTTTGTTAGCAAAATGTTAGCGCTTTCAACTGTTCTTCCGGTTTAAAAATTATTCTCTTCCAACTCAGGGTGTCAACGAAAGCGGGTCAACTCCAACTCCAACTCAAAAAAGGCAATTTTAACTACCTGATCTCGCCACCTAAGGCGCTCTGAACTTTCTTTAGGGTGTCCAGGTCCGATTGTATTGTCCAATCCGGCCCTACGAGAAAATAGGTCTCATCTTTGCTAAATTTCTTCCGGTATTCTTTTTGATAATTGACTGTCTGGTCGATTGTTCCCTTGACGGTCTCTTCGTAATTATTTTCAGAGGTCTGGTTGGCCGCTTCAGCTATTTCGCCCGGTATTCCTGGCAGCCCTTGTGTACCCTGATAGGGATTCATTTGCCGGGACCACTCTCGCGAATAGCATTTTATAATGACGGACTCTTTATTTCCCGAGGTCATCAAACAGGAAGTCTCGAAGGTCGAAGACTCGGAAGCAATCTGCGTGCAGTCAATGCCGCTGCTACTAAAAGCCCCGGTGATCTGGCCCACGTTTTCATAATATTCCCCCGGTTTTGCTGTGGCGTTGAGCTCCGTAATGCTTTTCTCACCACAGGAGAAAGATGACAGCGCCAGCAATACGATCGTAAGCATAAATATGTAAGCAAACTTGTTTTTCATACTATTTCGCTTCTCCCGGATCATCGCCAACTCTTTGCCAGTACTTGTTGCCCAAAGGGAGGATTCTCAAACGCATGATGTGGAGTGGGACCAACAGACTTGTGGTAGAGGCTTGTGAACAGCGGCTGATGATTGGCGGGAAGGCACAGGAATCGAACCTGCCAACGACGCGGTTACCGCCGCCTACCGGTTTTGAAGTCGAGTGCGGGTGTTGCCTTCTGTTACCAGATAGTCCCGTTTAGTGCTTTCTAATTGGGTTTCTGAGGGAGCAGTTTCACTTCTGATACCTTCTATTACCAACTAGTACCATTCATTTTGTTAGCAAAATGTTAGCGTTTTCGGCTCCCCCCCCTAGGTACAAGACAAAATCTATTTGTACCTGACCAGTTCTTGGGATCGAACAAACCGTTTTGCCATGTTTAGGCTTCTTCTTGCCGGGGGAGCTTAGATTTCAAGGCTTACAAGGCTTACAGGAACAACTTTGTGGGGAGGCTGTTACATGAAAATATTAACTAGGCTTTCGGTTGGAGTACTGATTGTAGTCACGATTATGTTTGGTTTGGCTGTGTCAAGCGCCACCGCGACACCCATGGTTAATCTTGGTACGGCGGAGGGTTTTGCAGTTCTGAGTGGTGAGGCGGTCACGAATGTTCCAAATTCTGTTATTACCGGAGATGTTGGGCTTAGCCCAGCCGCCGGCACGAACTATGCCGGGTTGACCCCAGGCGAAGTATCCGGCACGATTTATGCTGTAGATGCAACGGGTCCTGCAGGTGCTGCCGGAAATAATCCTGGCCTGGTGAATGGAGCCAAAAACGATCTGACAGCAGCATATCTCGATGCGGCCGGACGAATACCGACAACTACCTTCTCCGCGAGCGACAATCAGCTCGGAGGGCAAACCCTGACAGATG
>JBAZWE010000084.1:0-8211 GCA_041660545.1 Thermoleophilia bacterium | reverse complement strand
AGATCCCCCAGGGCGTAATCGCCATAACCAAGACCGACCTGGTCGACGAGGACATGCTCGAACTCGTCCAGGCCGACATCGAGGATTTCCTTGCCGGGACTCCATATATAGACACACCATTGGTAGGGGTGAGTTCAAAGACAGGCGAAGGCATCCCCCTGCTGCTGGGCCATCTTGAAGAAGCCGCCGGCAAGGCTGAAGTGGCGCATCAGGTCTCCGGCGTCGCCCGTCTGCCGGTCGACCGCGTCTTTACCCTGAAGGGAATCGGCACCGTTGTGACCGGCACCCTCTGGTCGGGCCGTATCTGCACCGAAGACAGCGTGCGCCTGATGCCCGAGGATATTCCCTGCCGCGCCCGCGCGGTACAGGTACACGATCATCCCGTCGAGTGCGCCGACGCGGGGCGGCGGGTCGCGATCAACCTTTCCGGGATTGATAAAGACAGGCTCGAGCGCGGACAGATGATCGTCAAAGGCGAGGGAGTTGATACAACATATATGGTCGACGCCCGCATCCAGCTTTTGCCGGGCTCGTCCATACAGCTGAAGTACGGAGCCCAGGTCCGCTTTCATCACGGCACCGCCGACGCCACCGCCAAACTGATGTTCGCCGACCGCGACCTTTTGACCCCCGGCGAGAGCTGTTACGCCCAGGTGCGCCTGAAAACCAAGATCGTCCCCGCCAAGGGTGACAGATTCATACTTCGTTCGTTGACCCCGGTTACGACCATCGGTGGCGGCGTGGTCATCGACACGCATCCGCGTAAACATGGCAAGGGCGATGAGGTTGTCCGGCGTCTGGAGATCCTGGAAAAGGGAAACGCGGCACAGATCGTAGAACTGCTGCTGGCCGAAGCCAGCCCCGGCGGGTTGAGCTTCAATGAGCTTGATGCCCGTGGTCAGGTGGCTGGCGAGGAACTGTCTACGACGCTGGCCGACCCTGATGTGGCGATAAAAAAAACCGGCGCCGGCGAAGAGATTTTCTTCTCACCGCCCGCAGCCGCCGATTTTGAGAACCGGCTGGTGACGGCGCTGGAAGCGAGGCAGAAAAAATCGCCAGCCGATCCGAGTCTGCCCGCCGACGAGATCGCGAAATTTTTAGGCATGGATGCGAGTGGGCGTGACTTTCAGGCGCTGCTGGCGTCAGCCGTGGAGAACGGTATAGCCGCTATGAAGGCTCAGCGTTATTCCCTGCCCAGCGCCGAAGCCCGATTGACCGTACAGCAGAAAGATGCCATGGAAAAAATCGCCGGCGGGATAAGTGAGGCGGATATGTCGCCACCCTCCCTGGCCGAGCTCGGCCGCGGCGCCGGTGTCTCGGGCAACGACCTCAAGCTGCTGGCAAAACTGCTGGAGGAAAGCGGACGCGCGGTAAGGATAAAGCCCGACCTCTACTTCGCTCCCGAGACGCTTGAGAGAGCGCAGCGCGCGGTGATCGACCGTTGCCAGGAGGCCGGACAGATCACCCTGGCCGATTTCCGCGACCTGATCGGAGCCAGCCGCAAGTTCGCCCAGGCGCTACTGGAATACTTTGACCGGACCGGAGTCACGCGTAGAGACGGCGACTATAGGGTATTGAGGAAGAAGATAAGCGGCTGAGCGAGTCATAACAGGATTGAATCTCATTCCGAGGGGCACGCGTGATTGTCATTCAAAAAAGTGCATGCGATTGTCATTCTATGAGCGTATGCGATTGTCATTCTATGAGTGTATGTGATTGTCATTCTGAGGAGCGAAGCGACGAAGAATCTCAACCAATCGTATATTATAGAAGTCACTAATATATAAACACGAGTAAAGAAAGGGACCGCTTTGAAAAAAATAATCGCCCTGGCTGGAGCCATGCTGGTCATGATAACACTACAGGCATGCAGCGTCTCAACCGCCGGCATTTCAGACGTCAAGATATGCAGCGATGCCGACAGCAAAGGCATATGCAGCTCGGACAACTCAACGTTTAAAACCACTACCGCGGAGATTTTCCTTTCCGCCAATCTGAATAACGCTCCCAGCGGCACCAAGGTGACATCGTCCTGGAGATATATCAAGGGAGAGCTCGGCAACGATCCCCAGGATATCGACTCGGTGACAGCGGAAGCAAAAGAAGGCGGTTCACAGCCATACACATCCTCCATGACATCGCCGACCGCAGGTTGGCCAAAGGGCGACTATGAGGTGACACTGACACTCTCCAGTGACAACAGCACGCCGGTCGTAAAAAAGTTCAGCATCCAGTGATGCATCCGGTATTTAAGCCCGGTATACTGATATCCACATCTGCGGTATAAAATCGGCGCCGGCCTCCGGCGCCAGGCAGTTCCTGATACGGGAGGGCAGGGGTCTGGTGGCCCAGCTGGTCTTCAAAACCGGTAGGCGGCGGTAACCCCGTCGTTGGTAGGTTCGATTCCTACGCCTTCCCGCCAATGTTTTTGCCCCTCAATCATGTGAAAACATCTAACTGCTAACAATTTGCTAACCAAGAGTCAGCTTGAATATATCTCACCCCTCGCTTGGTCTCGTTTCCTACCTTTGGCACAGCACCATCCCGCAAACTGTTAGTATGGTCAATGACATGCGCAGTATGCCTCGTGGCAAGAGAACTATTTTCATGGTGACTGGGTCAACTGTGGGTATGAAAATACTCGCTCCTAGTATTAAGGAAGTTCCACATGAAAGATGGATTTGAGCTAAGAGATACTGATGGAAGAGGAGAAGGTATTTTCTCAACAAGATCGTTTAAAACTCGCGAAATTGTCATGGTCGGTGTGATCGAAAGAGTTCTGGATGGGAATCACTCTCACGCTTCACAGATAGGCAAAAATGTTTATGTACTTCACGCTGGTTCAATAAGCAAGGTTAATCATTCCTGTGACCCGAATTGCGGTATCAGCGTAAATGAAACTGGTGCCCATGACTTTGTGGCCATCAGAGAAATTATTGCTGATGAAGAAATAACCTTCGATTATGCTATGAGAAATTATGGTATTGGTTATTTTCCGAAACAGTGCGGGTGTGGCTCGAAGGGATGTCGCGGTAAGATTACCGGCTGGAAAGATTTGCCTGATGAGAGGAAAAAATTATACGAAGGGTTCGTTGCTCCCTACCTTCTTGAATTGGATGCCAAGTTGAAGTCTCAAAACGCTAACATTTTGCTAACAAAATGAGTGGGATTAGCTGGTACTGGAAGGTACTAGAAGTGAAACAGACCCCTCGGAAACCCAATTAGAAAGCACTAAAAGGGACTACACGGTAACAGAAGATAAGACCCGCACCGAACTTCAAAACCGGTAGGCGGCGGTAACCCCGTCGTTGGTAGGTTCGATTCCTACGCCTTCCCGCCAGTATATTTGCCTGATATTTGGCATATTCTGCTCTTGTGTTCAAAACTTCAAAAAATTGAAAATCAGAATATCCAGCTTGGGCGACCCCTATGACAATGCCGTGGTTGAGAGTTTCTTCGCCAGCCTTAAATCCGAGCGCGTACTTCTCACAAATTATAAAACAGAGAAAAGGCCAAAAGGGATATAGTTGACTAAATCGAGATGTTCTACAATTCCAGCCCGCTGCACTCGTCGCTGGGCTACGTTAGCCCCAAGGAGTATGAGGAGTATTGGCTGGCGGGGCCGGTGGCTTAGCAATGTGTCCGAAATTGTCGGACCAGGTCAGTGTCCAGTTTTTCCCGGCCAGCTCTCTTATGATTCTTCTATATAAATATCATCCTGTGTAAGTGGTGTAAATGGGACTTTACCCATAGCATTTTGCTGTCCAAACAAACCCGGCCACTTTACCCGCAGCTTTTCCTCCGCCAGCTTGCGGTCGGTGATGTCCCTAGCGATGCGAAGCACATTGGACAGCTTGCCCTCAGCATCGAAAATCGGGCTAACAGTCACCATAAAAGTTCCGACGAAAGTCTCCATTTCCATTTCCATTTGCCCCGTTGTAACCGCACCACTCGATTCGATGAGGGATTTAAACGGGCAACCTTCGGGTGATTCATCAAGCAGGTGGAATACCTCATAGCACTTGCGGCCTAAAATCCGGTCCAGAGGCAACTCCAGCTTTTTTTCCGTGGCCGGGTTCGCAGCCAGAATGTTCTGTTCAAGGTCAAGTATCATCACCGAGTCGGAGATCGAATTGAAGATCCGCTGCCAGTCTTCCCGGGCCTCCTTGAGCTCTGCGAGGTTTCGCGTCCGTTCTTCTCGGGCGCGGAGCGTGGTGATGCCGTAGGCCAGGTCGTTGGCCATCTGCATGAGCAGGCGCTCCTCCTCAAGGTCGAAAGCATCCGTTTCGGCGGCGTAGATATTCAGGGCGCCCATAGTATGGGAATCGGCAATCAGCGGCAGGGCGAGCGAGGAGGCGTAGCCGCGTTTAAGCGCCTGTTCGCGCCAGGGCGCATAGGTGGGATCGCCGAGGATGTTCCGGGCACGTGCGGGCTGGCCGGTGCGGATGGCGGTGCCGGTGGGACCCTGGCCGGTGTCGGTTTCATCCCAGGTTACAGTAATAGTTTCAAGATAGTCTTCCTCGAAGCCACATTGGGCTACCGGCTTTACTGTTTTACTGCCGTCTTCTTCTGCGTAACCAACCCAGGCGAGACGATAGCCACCGTCTTCCACGACAATATGGCAGACCTCCGCTAGCAGTGAGGTTTCATCAGTGGCGCGTATCATGGCCTCGTTGCACTGGGTGAGTACCCGGTTGGCGCGGTTCTGCCTCTCAAGAGCCCGTTCGCCTTCGACGGCCGCGGAGATATCTTCGATACCCGCCACTATCCCGGCGAAACCGCCGTTCGCATCGGTAAGCGGAGATGCGTTTATCGACAGGCAGACCGTTCTGCCATCTGGCCAGACAATGGCGTGGCGCACATTCTCTACCGTCTTGCCGGTGTCTCTGACCTTTTGAAAGGGGAGCTCTTCGTCCGGTAAGTGGCCACCATCGAAAGTGGTTATTCGCCACTCGGGATCGTTATAGACGCGGCCGGTTATCTCACTTTTGGTCAGGCCCAGAATCTCTTCGGCCTTCCGGTTGGCAAAGAAAAACTGACCTTCTGCATCTACTACCGTGATGCCTACCAGGCTGGTTTCCAGTATTTTGGCAAGTAGCTCAGCATCGTTACGCGCGCCCAGCAGGCCTGAGCCTTGGGAACCATCCTGCGTGGCGTCACTCATAGCTCTCCTCTGGAGGAATGGCCGACATTCGAAAGAGTAAAGTCCGACAGTGGTTATTCTTTCAGCCCTTTGATGAAATTGCCATATTGCAGGAAAAATAAATACTCATGCGGCACATGCGGCATTGGCGACTCAACGCGCGACAACTTTCCATGGCTCCTTGGACACACGCATTTAAAACGCTAACATTTTGCTAACAAAAAGGCTGGGACTAGACGTGACTGGATGGTACTAGCAGGGAAACTGACCCCTCGGAAGCCCAATTATAAAGTACTAAAAGCGACTATCAGGTACCAGCAGGCAAGACCCGCACCGAACTTCAAAACCGGTAGGCGGCGGTAACCCCGTCGTTGGTAGGTTCGATTCCTACGCCTTCCCGCCAAATTGTTTAATATTCAATATTTCTCTAACGCGGTTCATAACTTCAAGAGCCAGTCTAATACTCGCCTGGCTCTTGTTCGTAACTGCCTCGCAATACCTGGGCTTGCTGAATTATCCTTTTCTTCGAGCTACCCTTAATAAGATCGCGCCTGAAAAAATTCCGGTCAGCGCGATGGCGATATTCAGGGGAAGACTAAGGCCTGTATTCGGCAATCGGTTCAGAGAAATGCCCGTGCCTGGTGTAGGCGTTGGGGTGAGAGTGGGACCGATTGCGCAAGTATCACAGTTAACAGTGGTGTGGTGTGATTTAATGCAACCTGGCCATTTCTTGCCAAAAGACTTCCGTTAATAGTTGAGTAGTTGGAGTTGGAGTTGGAGTTGGAGTTGACCCGCTTTCGTTGACACCCTGAGTTGGTACAAAATAGATTAGCTTTGTACCGGAAGGGAGTCAATAATGCCAAGAGGAAAGTCCTACCCACCAGAGTTTCCCACCTTCGGCACCAGGATTGACCTATAAATGACTACATTCGTGCGTGCGGGACGTCTCCCCCATTTTGGCCGCAGAGCCCTTCTTGCCAACCATTTACCAGATGGATGAGAGGCGCTTGCATCGAACAACATTACACTTCGAAATTTCTGCCAATCCTGGGAAATTTCGCGTCGAGCAGTTTAATAAGTTCACTGATCTCGTCTCTGAGTATGTTGCTATCCTCCCCTTGCTCTCCACGAGATTCATAAATTGTCCGGTTCTTCTCATCGAGAACACTCATCTGCTCGTTTAGACGATGCACCATGTCGTAGATGGATATGACACGCCTTGGAATAGGAGCAGGCAAATACGAAATATATCCTTTATTTTTGAGAATGACCCATGCTTCATCATTCAATTGAATACGATTCTCAAGAATATCATCTAACCAACCCAGATTAGTTTGAAGCTCAAAACGAAGCGCAGCTACGGCTTCGGTCTTTTTATCATTTCTTTGTTTCGACTGTACCCAATACCTGAAGAAAGCAAGGATCAAAGTAAGCATTACCGCTGCCAGAATGGCCAATACCATTTCCATATTTTAATGTCCCTTTCTCCAGACAAATAACAGGGCAACAAGACTACAAGTGTCGGTCTACTTTTTTAATCGCAGCAACACTTCCCTCCATACCCAAGCGGATCTGAGTCGTTTTCTCTATAGTCACGTTTGCCTAAGCGAACGGAATCTATTGTCTATGCACTGTGCGCTCGGACCGCACACGCGACGGCTTCATGACCAGGTAAACGAGACGCGTGACGCCCCATGCGATTAGCAGGTAGACGACCATGGCGATAATCGAACCGCGCTCTAATACGCTGCCACTCGTCGAGATCGGTTCGGCTACCAATCCGAAGAACGGCCAAACGAACGCGCGCGCGACGCGATAGATGAAATTTGCAAAACCGTTATCTGGGTTGGCCGCAAGCAGCTTGAGAACAACCCGCATGCCGATGATCACCTCCAGGACTCCAAGCAACAGCCAGATAATACCGTTTATCCGGCCGATCTGATTTTCCCGCTCCCCTGCCTTGTCTTGCGACACCTCCATCTCCCCGTGCTTGTCGCTTTCATATTCCTGCCTGTCATCTCTCGGTTCAGGACTCATCACTTTCCCCTTTCCGCTTTTCGCAGCTTGTATTTATAATGTTATGTTCCACTTCAGAAGGTGGCTGAAACATTACTAAAACGGTTTGTTTGTTTCCGGGGCTAGGGTTGGAATTGATCCGCTCTCGTTGAAACCCTGGGGTGGTTCAAAATAGATATGTTTTATACCGGAAGGTATGTCAAAAACGCTAACATTTTGCTAACAAAATAGCTGGGATTAGTTGGTACTGGAAGGTAATAGAAGTGAAACCGACTCCCCGGATATCCACTTAGAAAGCACTAAAAGGGACTAGCTGGTAACAAAAGGTAAACTCCGCACCGAACTTCAAAACCGGTAGGCGGCGGTAACCCCGTCGTTGGTAGGTTCGATTCCTACGCCTTCCCGCCAAATTGTTTAATATTCAATATTTCTCTAACTAGATTCATAACTGCAAGAGCCAGGCTAATACTCGCCTGGCTCTTGTTCGTAACTGCCTCGCAATATATGGGCTTGCTGAATTATCCTTTTCTTCGAGCTACCCTGAACATGATCGCACCTGAAAATATTACTGTCAGCACCAGGGCGAAATTCAATGGAATACTAATGCCTGTATTCGGTAATCGGTTCAGAGAAAGGCCCGTGCCTGTGCTTGCCCCGACTTCACAAGTAAGACAGTTAACGGTGGTGTGATTTAAAGCAACCTGGCCATTTCTTGCCAACAGACTTCCGGTAATAGTTGAGTAGCCGTTATCTGTGATGGATGCCAGGGCCATTACATTTCCTACAAAGGTAGTCCTCGTTCCAAAAGTCACGGAACTAGTAACTTGCCAAAACACCCTGCAGGAGTTGGCACCATTTATAAGCTGAACGACACTATTTGAAGCCGTGACGAGGTCGGAAGAAGCCTGGAAAATGAAAACTGCATTTGGATTACCCTGGGCATCAAGCGTCAGGGTACCTATTAAATTAGCAGTGTCGCCATGGCCGAACGCATAAACGCCATCTGTCAGGGTTTGCCCTCCGAGCTTATTGTCGCTCGCGGAGTAGGTAGT
>JBAZWE010000083.1:0-8352 GCA_041660545.1 Thermoleophilia bacterium | reverse complement strand
TTGTGTTCAGAGACTTTCACCGAATGAAGAGCTTCAAAGCTTTAGCGTCAAGTAGTGGGTTTCTTACTACCGCAGAATGTCCAGTCCCCTCTGGATCATGTTGAGGCCGACGATGACCAGCAGCACTGCAATAATATAGCGGCCATACTTATCGAGGATCCGTTCGGCGAGATTGAGGAACTTGCGACAGACCGTGGGAGCCACCAGGAGAAGAATGAGGGGAATCAGGATCGGCAGGGAGAAGTACAGCGCCGCGACCGACATGGCGATCAGCTGCTGCGTGGCTTCAAGTCCCGAGTCGACCGTCAGCTTCGCCGAGGCCAGATAGGCGGTCAGGGAAGTGGGATTGGTCACGACCAGCAATATCCCGTAACCCGCGAACTTGACTAGTTTGGGGCGGGCGGAGGCATCTTCGACCGGCCTGGTTTTTTTCACCTTTCCGGACTTGGACTTCTTCATCAGCACCCGAACCGACAGCAGGATGAGCGCGAAGCCGAGGATCAGGTTGATGATGCCCGAGAGCGACGTAGGCTCTTTGGGATCGGTTGCCGCGCCACCGGCGCCGACCGCCAGCACTCCGATAACGATGACCGCAAGCACGCAACCGACCAGGGCCGCGAAAACGCGCAGCCTGGTATGTCTGGTCGAAGACATGATAAGGACCATGCCCGCGTACATGGTGGGACTGGCCAGAAAAATCGGCAGGAACGCGGTTATCTGTGAAAGCAGGGATGTCATAAAGACTGTTTCATACCATTGAGGTGACTATTACCCGAACGTGTTTCGTTTAACACCCGGACGTCCCTGAGTGATAAGCGCTCGGTTCTAGCTTTGCCGTGTGAAGAGCGAACGGCTCGATGCCATGAAACGATTGGCAGCAAGGAAAGAGGCGGTCCGACCGAAAGTCGAAACCGCCCCCACAGGAACTGTAAACCCTTTTGAAAAACAGATTTACGTATGAATCGTTATCGTTTTACCCACTGGTCCGCCACAGACCGTGCGGCCCGCGCTGTCGATTGACCACGAATAAAAATCGTAGTCGCCAGCGACGTGGGGAGCGTTAAAGGTGACCTGCCAGATGGCAAGAGTGCCCTCATAACCGGCTGGGGCCAAGTCTTTTTCCACCCAGGGCTCTCCGCTCCCACGGCGGGAGAATTTAAGCTTGACCGCGGACGCGGTCGTGCCATGAACCTTGACAGTTATAGTTAAAGGCGCGTCCGACGTTGCCAGCGATGGCGCTATGTTGATCGAGTCAGCACAAGCTGTGCTGTTATCGGAATCCGGAGGAGGAGCCGGAGTTGCCGGAGGAGCCGGCGGCGTAGTGACTGCGGATGCCTCTGTATTTTTCACCGTTGGGGTGGTTGCCGTTTTTGTTGTTTCTGTTGGCGTTGTTGAGGTGGTCGCCGTTGTAGAAGCGCCTGCTACAACCGTTTCCTTTTCTCCGCCACCCCACAAGAGCAGGCCGGACCCGGTCGCTATGAGCGCCGCCGCAAGAGTGCTGCCGATGATGATATTACGGGTTTTTGTTGTTAGAGCCATTTTTCGCCTCCCTTTCCTGATCTGGTTTGATAATATCGATCGCGCCTTACCAAGGCTCTGCCTCTTTAGGGCTTTCGATCTCCTTCTATTACCTGATACGACGGAGAACTGCCTCATTTATTACGATGTGGGAAAAATTGCCTGCATTGCTTGGAGAGTCATGCGTGTCTTGATGCCTGGGATGAGCTGGTATAGCTCATAGCCGAATATCATTCATCGCGTAGCACTCCAGTAAGACAAACCATGCCTCTGGGGCCTGGCATAAGATTAGTCTGCAAGCCCAGCCCTTTCAGCTCAGCTTCCAGCCAGGCAGGGTCGAGGCGAAGCTTGGGATAGACGCTGACGCTGGTTGTCCATACGCCTGATTCGTTGCGTTCATGCAAGATGTCATGCACCAGAACTATCTCATCCCCATATTCAAGGAAACAGGTGAGAATACGGTCTTCATCAGGCCCGTATGAGAAACGGTAAAAGGTAATACTTGTGTAATTAATTCACATAACGGGGATACCCCTGACAAACAGGCGCCCACGGCTTTCTGGCATTTATGCCAATCGAATGATTTGTACTGGAGGTTCAGAATGAGATATTTCCGGAGTCCGCAAATGGCCCTTTCTCTTGTTGTTTTGCTTGGTTTCCTGCTTGTGTTGTATGGCTGCGGTGGAGATAACGGGGGCGTAACATCCCCGACCTCGACCAGTGGCGGTGGTAACACGACGATTGCCGGCACGGCGGTCAAAGGACCGGTCAACGGCGGCATGGTAACGGCATATGCCATCAACAACGGAACCCGGGGCACACAACTGGCAACGGCCCCCACGGACCCGCAGGGTAATTTCAGCATGATGGTTGGCGCCTACTCCGGCCCTGTCATGTTATCGATGAGCGGCGGGACATATACAGACGAAGCAACCGGTTCCATGATGACCATGGCCGCCAACGACGTGATGACCGCCATCATCCCCTCGGTATCGAGTGGCGCCCCAATCACCGGAATTCAGATGACACCGCTCACCTCCATGGCCCAGGCGATGGCCGGTAATATGTCCGGCGGTATGACGCCTGCGAACATAAGCTCCGCGAACATGGCGATGGGCAATTATTTTATGGTGAACGATATCCTTGCCACGCAACCGATGAATCCCAACGTCCAGGGTTCCGGGGCCGGGGCTACACAGGATATGAGGAACTATGGAATGGCCATTGCCGCCATGATGGAGAACGCAAAGACGCTGGGGATGACCTCTTCCTCGGGGATGGTCACCGCAATGATGAACGATGCGTCAGATGGATCCATGAACGGCATGATGGCAGGTAGCAAGCCGATCGCGATGGGCGGCGGCGGGGGCATGATGGGCGGCGGCACGATGATGCAGTCCACCATGGGAACAAGCGGGATGGCCGGCGCCATGACGTCGTTTATGAACTCGGGCATGAATAAATCAGGTCTTACCGTCGCGGACATGCAGGCGCTAATGGATCACTTAAATTCATCGTCAGGAGCGATCCAGTAGCCCTTTATCAGGTGACTCTAAGGGTATGTAAACCAGTTGCTACATTGCATCCCGGGTGCTGGCGCTGAATGACAACCTGAACCAGATAACTCCCACTGGGACATCGTAAACCTGAGTCACAAATGACACTACGAGAGATGTATTCTGTCTATTTATGCTTCTGCTAACTTCTTTAATGCCTCGTTCATCTGGTTAAAACCTTCCCTGGTATTCTTGCCCAGGCTCTTCCATAAAAAAGGGACCAACAGTCCTTTGAATCTCTCGGCTTGAGTAAAAACCACGCTGTGCGGGTGCGTTTATTTCTATGGATGTATTAAGTTCTTTCATGACTATGAATTATCATCCCATCAAGCAAAGTGTCTAATGATGTCTATACCTTTCCAAATAACAACCCTGCGATGCACCTTTTAATCTTCCCCACCCTGTCGCTTTCATACCCGTATCGAGCGACTTTGGGCAAATCGTTTCCAGCAGCCATCATTTTTCGGGAATTATTCTGTGGAAAGATCATCGAGATGCCTGAAGGTTCGATTCCCACCGGCTGTCAGATTTTCGGGTTGAAATTTTCATAGCAGGGGAAAATACAAGCGTCCGGGAATTTCTCAAACCAGGGGGCGGCAATGGCGGACCAAGAGCAGATGACTGGTGAACAGCGGCTGGCGCGTATCGCCGAAGTAAAGGCGGAGATTCAGGAGTTGCATAAGCAGATGCCGATGTGCACCGGCTCTGACATAACCAAGCTTGAGTTCAGGATCACGGAGCTCGAAGACGAGTTGGTGGACCTGCGCAAGGCATAGATGGAGATCCACTGAGCCCGAGGTTCGCTGCTTTTTGATCATCGATCCGCTGAACGCTAACATCAGCACTAATGTTTTCGGCCTGCAACGCAGGGAAAGAGCACCTCGAGGCAGGATGAACTGCCCCGAGGTGCCGGTGATGCAGGTGATATCCAGCGGATCCGGCACAGACTGCCCGGCCGTCATGAACGTCGTATTACTGCTGAGCGTTACGCTGTTTCTGGCAGGTGCCGCTACCGCGCATCTCGTTGCGGAGCTCCTGTATCCGTTCTGTGTCTCCACTCGCAAGTGCCTCGCCCATTGCCGCGTGCCTCTCCTGCATCTCTGCAGGAACGTTCTGGCTCATGGCTTCGTGCCTTTGCTGCATCTGCTCGAGGTTGCCGGTTCCTCCGTTGGGACCGTTTCCGCCGTTGGGACAGATCGTATCCGTAGTGGCCGTCCCGGGGGTTGCCTGCGTGCTGTCCTGCGCGAAAACCACGGAAGCTCCAATAAGCGAGATTGCCATGGCAACCACTATGAAAAGTATCAGCTTTTTCATTGTTTACACCTCCCCCTGTATTCGTAAGAGTTAACATCTGTCTTATACAACTGGATTATTACTTTGTTGTATGAAGATAAGTTGAAGGAAATGTAAGGTCTTTGTGAAGCTTTGGAGCTCGAATAATGGTGGTTCCTGGTTTTCTATCTGGAAATTAAGTCTATTTCCCGGTGTCTGCAGATTTTCCGATATGAAAAAATGCCTTAAGCGAGGCATTTTCAGAGGGGCGAATGATGGTGGAGGCGGTGCAATGCTATTCGAACTCTGAGCTTTGTATTTTGAGCCGGTTGGGAACGCTTCTGAAGAAGAGCGCTGTTTAGCCTGTTCGCGCTTGCGTTAAAAAATTCTGATCGCCTAAGTTGCGGAAATCCAGCCTTTGGCGAGAGCGAGTATCAGCAGAGCGCTAAGACCGATCCGATACCAGGCGAACGCATCCAGTTTGTGATGAGCGACGAACTTGAGCAACCAGGCTATCGAGATGTACGCGACCACAAAACTAACCAGCGTGCCTACAACAAGCGGTACAACCCCGATCGATTCGGAAAGAGCATCCTTGAGTTCGTAGAGGCCGGCGGCTGTGAGCGCCGGTATCGCCAGGAAGAAAGACAGCCGGGTTGCGGTGACCCGGTCGATGTCGCGAAGCAGGCCGGTGCTGATAGTCGCTCCGGAGCGGGACACGCCGGGAATCAGCGCCAGGCATTGCGCTAAGCCGATTACAACGGTATCGGAGAGCTTGAGCTGCTTCTCAGAGCGGCTCTGTTTAGCGACACGTTCGGCAAAAAACATGACGCCGCTCCACAAAAGCAGTGCGCCGGCGACAACCCACAGATTGCGAAGCGAACCCTTGATGACGCCCTTCCCGAGGAACCCAATGACGCCGACCGGGATGGAACCGGCGATGACATACCAGCCGAGCCTGTAATCCGGCTCATGCCGTAGCGACAACGAAAAAAGGCCTCTGAACCATGCTTTTCCCATCCTGACGATGTCCCGCCAGAAGTAAATGATTGACGCAGCGATGGCTCCGACCTGGATAACCGCCGTGAAGCCGGTTACCGCCGGGTCGTCAATCGCTAGCCCGAGAAGCTTTTCGACGATGGTCAGGTGGCCGGTTGAGGAAATCGGCAGAAACTCTGTTACGCCTTCGACAATGCCGAGCAAGATCGCGTGCCAGATCTCCATTCAACCTGCTTTCTTTTCTTTGGCTATTCGGGAATCGTCGGGGTTCCAGATCACGCCCAGTACCAGATTATAGCGAATGCATCTTCTTAAATAATGTATGACGTAATTGATTAAACGGAAAGTAACAGTTCGATTCCCGCCGGCTTTTTACGATATTGGGTAAAAAAATGCCTTGGGCAAGGCATTTCAGAGGGCAAAATGATGGTGGAGGCGGTGCAACGCTATTCGAACTCTGAGGTGAATATTTTGAGCAGATTGGAAAGAGCGATAAAGAGGGTTTCCTTATAACAGCCTCAAGATGCGTCTTGGTAGCAATAAGCAGTCCTGAGCCGAACTCAAAATCCGGGAAGGCACCTCTCGTGTAGGTATTCGACTCCACCCTCGGCACCAGGATAGGTCGGAAAATATGGCTATTCGATCGTGCGATTCAGAGTCGGCCACGTTTGCGAAGCCATGCGGCGATACGGATGATGAGCATACCGGAAAATCCGCTGATGATCATTATCTCGCCGAGAACATGATGCCAACCGCCCAGATCCGCAAAGGCAATCAAAAGCATCGCGCCACCGATCACGAGCGCTGCGAAAGTTATGGCACTGGCGAGCCGCTCTAGGTTATTGCTGACACGACTTGCCAGGCTCTCCAAAGCTGGAGCCTGGATTCGGCCCAGATCGCCTTCTGCGATATTTCGAAGGGCGCGACGCGTATCTCCCGGCGCATCACTTATCAAGCGCTCAAGTTCGAGCGCGAACTTGCTTGTCTTTTCCTTTATCCGTGTCGGCGAGAAGTGCTTCGCGGTCAGGCGTGAGATCTCCTCGCGAAAAGATTCCATATAGTTATGCTGCGGGGCGAGTTCGCGACTTATCGATTCCAGAAGGACGAAGGCGCGCGACAGCAGAATTATCTCGGCAGAATTGCGTACCCCGTTCCGGGTTCCGGCACGCAGCAGCGAATCGAATGTATTCCCGATTGAAACGTCTTCCAGGTCGCTCCTGTTGACTTCGTAGAGCGCTGCCTTAGTGTCCACTAACAGCCCCGCGCGGTCGACTTCTTCACTCGCCAGTGCCATCTCGAGATAAGCCTCGGTGGCGGCCCGCCCATCACCTTTTACAACCGCTTGTAGCAAACGTGCCAGCGATTCGCGAGTCGGCTCATCAAGCTCACCCGTATTCCCGAAATCGAGAAGGCTAAGCCGCCCGTCGGGCAGAACAAAGACATTGCCGGGATGTGGGTCGGCATGAAAGATACCTTCTTCAAAGATCGTTTGCAGCATCAACCTGACCAGGGTGTTGATCGCCTGTGGCATCACTTCGGGGTGCAGCTTTCCGTAAACATCCACCCGTTCACCGGCCGAGAACTCCAGGGTAAGCACGGTTCCGCTCGAACACGTCGTAACGACATCCGGAATCCAGAGGTCAGGAACGTCTGCCAGCGCGGCGCGAAAGAGCACGATAGAACGCGCTTCGCGACGGAAATCGAGCTCCCGGTGCAGACTCTTGTCAAATTCACGTACCGCGGCTGGCAGGTCGAACGCGCGCAGCCGCGGGAAGAGCCTTTCTGCCATCGCTGCCAGGTAGGTCAGTGCCGCTATATCCGTGGAGATTGTTTCCTCAAGACCGGGTCGTTGCACCTTCACGGCAACATGACGCCCGTCCCGCGTTGTCGCCTCATGCACCTGGGCGATGGATGCGGCGGCAAGCGGCGTTTCGCTGAATGATGAAAACAACTCCGTAAGCGGGGCTCCCGTGCAGGCTTCGACCTTCGCGCGCACCACATCAAAGTCCATCGGCGGCAACTCGTCATGTAGCAGCTTTAGCTCATCGGTGTACGCGGCAGGTAACAGGTCGCGCTGCATCGCGAGCACTTGGCCGAATTTGACGAAGGTCACGCCCAGTTCTTCGAAGGCTTCCCGTAATGCTTTCGGCGGCGGCAAGTGCTTCTCACCGCGCAGGGCGCCCAGAACCTTGTGCCGTGCGAGCACGCGCAGGATCTGCATCAGTCGCGGCGACACTCGTAACAGGGAGCTCTTCTTCGAGCCGCTCATTGTGTCATGCACTCCTCCCAACAATCATACACAGCATGATTCCGGAGATACTTTGCTTGCCTGGTTCACCCTTGAATGCCTCCGACGCTATCTTGAGACGCCCGGACGTCACCGGCATTGATATTGTTCATTCTAATCTATCCACATACCAATATCCCTAATCTTTAAATTGGTCTAATGAAGCAGCCGTTCAACAACATTTAGACAACGAGCTGTCAACCTAATATCTGGGAGTATGAATTTTGAATCTGGCTGTCTTACCAAGGCAGTTCATCAGCCGTTGAAAGTTTGCTGTGTAGTAAAAGCCAAGAAGTGCCAAGGTTGCCTTGGCACTTCTTAAATGCAAACATTTCTGCAAACCAAATGCTTTGGGTCTGGATGACAAGGAAATAGATCGGGTATCGCGTTTTTCCGATCGTCGTCGGGACAAAAGTTCAATTCCCGCCGGCTGTCAAGGCATTTTCAGAGGACGAAATAATGGTGGAGGCCGTGCAACGGTATTCGAACTCTGAGGTTGATATTTTGAGTCGTTTGGAGCAAGAGATTAAGCGAATTTCCGCTTAAATACAGCTAAAACGCCTGGTTATGTGATTTCTTTGGATATCGCTCCCCAATTATCTCAGCGACTTCGGTGAGCCACAAACGCCGTTCCTTGTCAGTACTCGTGACGATAATGCTGAAGGTGGTTCTGAAGAACTCTCGGACGCCGCATAAGTCAAAAATGCAGTTTTTCCAAAT
>JBAZWE010000082.1:0-8432 GCA_041660545.1 Thermoleophilia bacterium | reverse complement strand
CAGCGACTCGTTTTTCCGTTCTGTTTTTTCTTTATACGGAAAATCAAGAACGGCACCTTTTGCGGCGCCTTTCTCTTCGCAAATCTCAGTTTGAATCTCTATATTGCCAGCCATGTTATATGTCAACCCATGCCGTATCTATAATGTCGACTAACAACCTCGAGCCGACTGCTTTTCTTCCTCAGAATTATTTGACGACGTTCATGAGGTTGAAGATCGGCAGATAGAGAGCAATCACAATAACGCCAACCAGTCCGCCTACACCCATCATCATTATCGGTTCAATGACAGATGTTAGTGATTTCACGGAAGCATTAACCTCATCTTCATAGAAATCAGCAATTTTTGTGAGCATTGTGTCTACAGCTCCCGTCTCTTCTCCGACAGAGATCATCTGCGTGACCATCGGCGGAAAAACATTGACCTTTACAAGAGATTCGGACATTGGTCGACCTTCCTTCACACCCGCCTTCACTGAAGCCATTGCGTCAGACACAACTACATTGCCCGCTGTATCGCCAGTAATTTCTATAGCTTGCAGGATTGGAACGCCGCTTGAAACCAGGGTGCTCAGGGTTCTTGAGAACCTGGCCATCGCCAGCTTGCGAATGATTTCTCCTATGCCCATGGGGATATGCAACTTGGCACGGTCCCATGTAGCAGTACCCTGGGGCGTTCTTTTGAGCCTCGCTATACCATAAATAGCTCCGGCAAAGGCTGCAAAGATAAAGATGCCCCAGACGCTTCGCATGGTGTCACTCATACTAACCATGATGCGAGTAAGCATCGGTAACTGGCTTCCCAAGTCGGCGTACATCTTGGAAAAGATCGGAATGATGAACATCATCATGCCCACCATCACCAGAAGGGCAAATGCTGCGATCAGCAAGGGGTAAACCATTGCCGACTTCACCATGCGCTTGAGGCTGTCCTCAGCTTCCAGTTGGTTTGCAACCCTTTCCAGGGTTTCGTCAAGGATACCGCCAGCCTCCCCCGCCCTCACCATGCTTACATAGAGACGGTTGAATACTTTTGGGTGCTTCTCCATCGAATCCGACAGAGCCGAGCCACCCTCCACATCATTGCGAATCTCGGCAATCACGGTTTTTAGTTTTGCGTTCTGAGTCTGGTTTTCCAGAATATAAAGGGCTCGCAAAAGTGCGAGTCCGGAGTTGATCATAGTGGCGAACTGGCGTGAAAATATAGTGATGTGCTTTGACTTGATCCGCCTAGAACTGCTTAATAGCGAACTGAATGATGTTCCGGTACTCTTTTCATTAACGTCAACAACTGTATATCCCTTGCTTCGAAGTTCCGCAGCAACTGCGGCACGGCTGTCAGCCTCAAGTTCGCCCTTGCTAGGCACACCGCGTACATCACGGACTTTATATACGAATGTGTTCATTGTTCCATACCTGCCTTCTGCCCTTCCCTGGGAGGGCTTTATGCTACCCGTCTTCCCATCATCAAACGTTCCAGCTCTTCCGGATTGCTTGATCTACGAATCGCCAGTTCCTTGGTAATCTTGTTTCTCTTAAACAACTCTGCGAGAGAGCTGTCCATGGTCTGCATTCCAAACTGGGCTCCTGTCTGCATAACCGAATAAATCTGATGTGTCTTGGCTTCTCTAATCAGATTCCTGACGGCCGGAGTCGGTATTAGTACCTCGCATGCAGGAACACGTGAATTACCATCAATTGTGGGTAAAAGCTGCTGAGTGCAGACTCCCATCAGCGTTGATGCCAGCTGAACCCGAATCTGGCTTTGCTGGTGTGGAGGAAAAACGTCGATTATTCTGTCAATGGTCTGAGGAGCATCCTGCGTATGCAGCGTAGCAAACACCAGGTGACCGGTCTCGGCCGCCGTTAATGCCGTTTGCATGGTCTCCGTATCTCTCATCTCACCGACTAGAATCACATCCGGATCCTGTCGCAAAACTGATTTTAAGGCCCGATTAAATGACTTTGTATCTGTTCCGACTTCCCGCTGGTTTACTATTGACTTAATATGGCGATGAAGAAACTCGATGGGATCCTCAATCGTCATAATGTGTTCTTCGCGAGATTCGTTTATTTCCTGGATCAACGCAGCAAGTGTCGTTGATTTACCGCTACCTGTCGGACCAGTAACAATCACAAAACCTCTTGGCTTATTAGCCATTTTGTGGATTGCTTCGGGCAACATGAGATCATCGACACTCTTTATTTGAGCTGGAATCAATCTAAATGCAGCTCCTAGACTATTCCGCTGAAAATATGCATTTACACGGAAACGTGCCCTACCCGGGACAGAATATGAAAAGTCAATCTCCCACTCGTTCTCTATCCTCTGCCTCTGGTCCTGAGAGAGGATACTGTAAATCAGATCCCTGGTGTCATTACTGGTCAGACGTGGGTAATCCAGCCTGATGAGTTTTCCCGACACCCTGATTACTGGCGGAGACCCTACCGCCAAGTGAAGATCCGAGGCATTTCGTTCGAGGACTTCGACGAGTATGTCGACCAGGTCCATATTGCTTCCCCCGTTCTTTCTATTGCCCTTTAAGGATCAAATGATGACCCTGGCTATCTCTTCTATTGATGTAACACCCTGAATGACTTTATCTAAGCCATCTTCACGCAGAGTTACCATTCCTTCAGCCTGTGCTACTCTCGAAATTTCATCGGCACTTTTTCTCTCAACCGTTAACCGCTCGATGGCTTCGCTCACAAGCATGACTTCATAAATTCCAAACCTTCCCTTATATCCCGTGTTATTGCAGCGAGGACAACCTGCGGGACGATATAAAGTGATATTTTTGCCTATGACTTCCTGGGGAAAGCCATTTTGAGCCAAAGCTTCATCTGTGGGTTGATATGGCTCCTTGCAGTTTGTGCAGAGACGCCTTGCTAATCTCTGCGCTAAAACACACTCGATGGCTGATGCAGTCAGAAATGGCTCGATTCCCATCTCAGTCAGGCGCGTCAATGCCCCCGGTGCATCATTTGTGTGCAAGGTGCTGAGCACCAGATGCCCGGTTAATGCCGACTCGATAGCTATTTGAGCGGTCTCCTTGTCACGAATCTCACCGACCATCACGATGTCAGGATCTGAACGCAGGATAGCCCTTAGACCGGATGCAAAAGTCAGGCCTGCCTTGGGATTGATCTGAGTCTGGTTTATGCCTCCAAGCCTGTATTCAACCGGATCCTCCACGGTGATGATGTTCTTCTCTTTTGAGTTGAGAACATTCAGGGTCGCATAGAGCGTTGTAGATTTACCGCTACCAGTCGGACCTGTGACCAACATGGCGCCATAAGGTTTTCTGTACGATCGCTCATAACGCTTCAATGCCTTCTCTGCAAAACCCAGATCGGAGAGATTCAACATGACACTGCTCTTGTCGAGTATTCGCAGAACAATCTTCTCGCCATAGACTGTGGGCATGGAGGCAACACGAATATCGATGGGCTTACCACCGACAATCAAGCCTATGCGGCCATCCTGTGGTATGCGCCTTTCAGCTATGTCGATATCAGCCATGACCTTGAGACGCGAAAGCACTGCCGATTGCATTCGCTTGGGTACCGACATAACCGCATGAAGCACGCCGTCAATCCTGAAGCGAATTGCGAGCTCTTTCTCCTGCGGCTCGAAGTGAAGGTCGCTAGCCCCATCGTCAACACCCTGACTGATGACACCATTGACCAGCTTCACGATCGGAGCTTCAGAAGCGACCTCGCGTATGTCGGCGTCTACTGAGGTTTCACCAATCAATTCCTCTTCTTCTTCAACCTGGTCCCCAGCGGATTCACCCAGCCGATGAATTTTGGAAATCTGATTGAAAACATCTTCCGCAGACGCAATGGCTGGCTTGATGTCGTAGCCGGTCATCATCCGAAGGTCATCAATAGCAAAGACATTCGTGGGATCGACCATTGCCACCAGCAGGGTGTTCTCATCAACAAACTTGACCGGAATGGCCCCATAACGCCTGGCAAGCTTTTCCGGGATCATTGTCGCTGCAAGAGAATCGATGTTGTACTCAGCCAAACCGATACTCTCTACGCCCAGTCTTTCAGCCAAAGCCATATTCAGCTGTTCCTGTGAAAGGATGCCATCATCAACCAGGATCTCGCCTAGACGCTTCGGCGAGTTCTTCTGCTTTTCGAGGACTTCGCCAAGCTGGTCGCGAGAGATCAGTCCCTTTGCGACGAGGATTTCGCCGATAGGCTGCAATTTCTTGCGCGATGTGCGGGATGTAAGTTCGCTAGGGTTCAATCGAATTCCTCATAACTTCTATTGGCGGCTTTATTCCGGTCCATAAATGGAACGCAATAGCTCCTTGATGAAGAAGCATGCCGAGTCCGCCCAATGTAGTTGCCCCTTTGTCTCGCGCTGCGACCAGGAGTGGATTTTTTTCCTGTGCCCTATAAACAATGTCGCAGACAACGTGATCTTTCGTTAATCTATCGACCCACACCGGCGCACTCTTTAGGTCGGCTACCAGGCCCAGTGAAGTCGCATTTATCACCAGTTTGCCCGTAGAAACAAGGTCGCCGTAATCATCATTAATCCCTCTTATCACGACGCTCATTGATGGAAAATCGCGTTCGAGCTGACTTTTAAGCTCTTCGGCGCGCTCTAATGTCCGATTAATGACTGCGATTTTGGATATCCCTTTTTCTGCCAGCGCAAAGGCAACCGACCTGGCAGCGCCGCCGGCACCCAGCAGGACAACGGATGTCGCAGCATAATCAATCGACGCTGTTTCCTCCAAAGATCGGATGAAACCAGCCCCGTCGGTGTTGTGGCCTACGAGCAATCCAGCGTCGTTTACTATGGTATTGACTGCTCCGACCTTAATGGCGCTATCCGATAGCCTGTCCATGAGAGCCATAGCCATCAGTTTGTGTGGGATTGTTACATTGGCTCCCAGAAACTCCATAGCCCTGAGACCGTCTATAGCCGCCTCGAGATGATCTGCTTTCACGTGTAACGGCACATAGCACATATCCAAATCCAAGGCCTCAAATGCGTGATTATGCATTAGTGGAGACAGGCTATGGGAAACGGGATCACCTAAAATGCCCAGCAACTTTGTCTTGCCTGTTATTTTCAAGGGGCCTCCGTTGGTTTGGGAACGATGACGGCGAAACCGTGAATCGTTCATCGAACTGCCATCGGTCACGTTTAGTCATGCCTTGAACCGTCTAACTTTGCGCCATTATATGCGCTATTCATCGTTTTTGGGATGAAATAACGGGCGCAAGGCTGTCAGAAAAGGGAATGGAGGTACAAACGAGGGATAATGAATTTACTAGCGAAGGAGCTAATAAAGCTCGCTAAAAAGTCAGGCTTTTAAAACAAAAACCAGAAGCCCGGTTGTGATAAAAAAGAGGGTTGCTACCACGATTGTCACACGGGTGAGGTTCTTTTCAATTACGCTGGTGCCACTGAATGTCTCGCTCATGCCGCCGCCGAAAATGCCAGAGACCCCACCTTTGCCCGAGTGCAGTAAAATCAGCACTACGAGAAGGACAGCCAGTATTGAATGTATGCCAAGGGTTATATATACCATGATTACGAGATCCAGCTTTATAGAAGCTTAATGATGACCATTGAAGATGATAGCGGTCTAGCGGTCCCATCGCAAGCCGTTATGGAAATCGATGATCATCGACCAGAGATTATGGAGTGCCCCGACATCTCGTTGGGAACAGGAATATTGAGAAAATCCAATATGGTGGGTGCGACATCCCCGAGGGATCTACCCTGGGCCAATTGAACGGGAGCTGTAACGATTAGCGGCACAAGGTCCGAGGTGTGTGCTGTATCCGGACCATTGCTGGAATCAATCATTCGCTCGGCATTACCGTGATCGGATGTAATCAGGCATATACCTCCCATTTTTTGAACTCCGGCGACTATGCGGCCCACACACTCATCAACGACCTCAACTGCCTCGATAGCGGCCTCGATTATTCCCGTATGGCCCACCATGTCACAATTGGCAAGATTTACTACAACGAAGTCGAAATGCTGGTTGTCAAGAATGTGCAGGAGTTCCTCCGTCACTTTTCTTGCGCTCATTTCAGGTTTCTTGTCGTAGGTGGGGACTTCAACCGGTGAAGGTATGAGCTTTCTCGTCTCGCCTGGGAAAGCCTGTTCTATGCCACCATTGAAAAAAAATGTCACGTGAGCGTACTTTTCAGTTTCGGCAATGTGAAGCTGGCTTTTGCCTTCGCTGGAAAGGACAGCCGCCATTACATTGTTTAACGTCTCTGGCGGAAAAGCCATGGGTGTATCAAACGTAGCGTCATATTCGGTCATTGTAACCATGTAAGGATATGGGGGATTGTCTCCGCGATCAAAATCATTAAAGTCAGTGGTGATTAGTGCTCTGGTAAGCTCGCGTGCGCGATCGGGTCTGAAGTTGAAGAAGATGACGCTATCCTCATTATGCAATCTCGACTCAGGTTTGTCGCATATTACTGTTGGAACAATAAACTCGTCAGTAATCCCCTTTTCGTAGGATTTTTCCACCGTATCGATGGGATCGTTGTTGTGTGGACCAATTCCGTGCGCAATAGCGTCATATGCGAGTTTCACGCGTTCCCAGCGATGGTCGCGATCCATTGCGTAAAATCTTCCTGATATTGTTGCGATCTCACCTAATCCGACCTGAGTGAGAAATGTCTCCAATTCCGTGACATATCCAAGTCCGCTTTTCGGAGAGACGTCACGTCCGTCAAGAAACATGTGAAGATACAAGCTCTGTTGCTGAAGTTGCTTTGCCATTTCCACGAGCGCATTTAGATGAGTAATATCACTGTGCACCCCACCATCTGACAGGAGGCCCATAAGGTGCACCGAACCGCCTTTTTCCCGAGCTGAATTGAAAGCTTTGATCAATTCCTGATTTCGGAAAAATGAACCGTCCCTGATGGCATGATTGATTCTGGTCAGATCCTGGTAAACTACGCGGCCAGCTCCCAAATTGAGATGGCCAACTTCAGAGTTACCCATCTGGCCCGGTGGCAATCCCACTGCTTCACCGGAGGCCTTAAGGGCTGTTCCTGGATAATCCTTGGCCAGGCGGTCGAGGTTGGGTGTATCGGCCAGTGTGACGGCGTTGGCGGGACCGGGTGGGGCTATTCCCCAGCCGTCCAGCACCAGCAGGCAAACAAAGGTTGGGTCTTCAGCCGGCATTTTCGCCTACTTAAAATTGACTATCTGCGCAAAATCTGAAGGTTTAAGACTGGCCCCGCCGACGAGAGCGCCGTCAATATCATCCTCGCTCATAAGCTCGGCGATGTTGCCCGGTTTAACGCTGCCACCATATAGAATCCTGACTCTGGCGGCGGACTCGGCGTCAAATCCAGCAGACAAGGTCTCCCTGATAAAGCGGATCGTATCCTGTGCTATCTGCGGAGTTGCGGTTTTGCCCGTGCCGATAGCCCAAATGGGCTCGTATGCTACAACCATATCTGCAAGCTGTTCTGCGCTGACATCGGCCAGTCCATTGATAAGCTGTCCCTTGAGTTTCTCCTTTGTCTTGCCGGCTTCCCGCTCCTCATCACTTTCACCGACACAAAGGATCGGCCTTAGATTGATGCTCAGTGCCTTTGCTATTTTCTTAGCCAGATCCGCATCATTTTCACAGAAATATTCACGTCGCTCCGAATGACCGAGAACTACATCCGTAATCCCGAGTTCGGTAAGCATCGAAGCTGAAATTTCTCCCGTGAACGCACCTTCGCCTTCATAATGCATATTCTGGGCTGAAACCAGGACCCGGCTTTTTTCCGTCATGCGAACAACGTCGGCAAGGGCTGTAAATGGAGGACAGATCACGATCTCAACATCGGTAACGCCATCCACCAGCGGCAGGAATTCCGAGACATACGATTGAGCTTCAGAGTTTGTTTTATACATCTTCCAGTTGCCGGCGATAATAGGCGTCCTGTTACTCATTTATCCTCCAAGATTGCTGTTTCGATCGATTAATCCATCGGCGACGGGCCCGGGATTTTTTCATCATGCTAATTGGCGTACGCCAGACGGTATTCCATTATTTATAAGGGTCGTATAAAAAGCAACCTACCACCAGTACTATGCTAGAATTAATTCATCGAGCCGAAGGAGGTATTTCCATGCTGGAAAATGTACTCATTTACACAAAACCTGGTTGCCCTTATTGCGCCGCCGCAAAGGAAGATCTCAACCAGAAGGGAATAACTTTTGAAGAACGGGATGTCACTTCTGATCCGGCAATAAAGGAAGAGGCTATCAGCAAAGCCGGTGTTGCCGCAGTACCTGTTATCGTGCGGGACGGCGATGTTTCGGTCGGCTTCGGCGGAAGTTGAGGAATTTAATGGTCCGGCAGGCGCCGGACAAGCTTCACAGTAAAGGCCTTATGATTTCCTGATGATTCGTAACAAGAAAATCCT
>JBAZWE010000081.1:7291-8707 GCA_041660545.1 Thermoleophilia bacterium | reverse complement strand
GATGCCAGCAACGGTGTATCGCTGGAAACCCCGATGCCCAGGTATATCGGCGATCTCTCGCAGTCAACCCTCGGCCAGGTTAGCATGAGATTCCGAATTCCCCACGGAGTGGGAAGTTTTCACAGTCGGGTCAGATTTATTTGTCTGCCGGATGCCGCCAATCCACCCGCTCCACCACAACCGGTAGAGCAGAACCTGATGAACATCGACCCTGACTTCGCCCTGGCAAACGAAGGCTGCCCGGCCGATCCGACTACTGAGACAGGGATTCATCCTTTTGTCATGGACTCCACGTACGGCCCTCGCCGCTTCGTGATCACATTAAAAGATGCCAGTGGCATTGCGGTTGCGGGCAAGACTATCAAGTGGGGCCTGTCGAATAATTATGATTTCAGATTTCTCGAGAGCACCACTGTCACCGATGAGGCCGGACAGGCTTTTGCCGTGGTCACACCGCCCCAGTATTTCATCTGCATCATCCCCTATTATTCGAGAGGTATGACAGTTGTGGGCGCTACCAGCGAAGACGGACAGACTTCCGAGTCGAAATTCGTATATACGCGCTGTGCTCCCCCTGGCTCAACGCCCCCCTGGGTGAAGCTTCCAGGAATCAGTTAATCCCTTAAGACGCCTGCAATACGCAGGCTGAGTCGAATGCACGTTCTATTCTATATTCCCGCTTTTCCTGTGCGGCTGCTTGATGAACGGCTTGCCCGGCATTGAAAGGGCTTCGGCAACCTCCAGCTTGGAGCCTGTAAAAAAGCGGAAGACCGTGGCTCCGACATCGGCAAATTCACCTTTATATGGTGCCTCGGTAATCAATTCTATGATTTCCTTTGAACCTGGTGAACGATGTTTTTCGCTGGCGAACATCGGTCCCCCGGGCGAAAAGACATCGTTTCCCATCCGTGCCAGCATCGGGATATACTCGCGTGTGTGATCGGTCCCGGGCGTGGTCGGATCGCAACCATGGTCGGCTGTGATGATCATCATGTCACGCTCCCCGCATGAGGCGATAAGCTCCGGAATAGCCGCGTCGACCTCTTCCAGGCCGGCCGCAAACCCTCTGTAATCGTTGCGATGTCCCCACAGCATGTCAAAATCCACCAGGTTGGTGAACACGAGGCCTTCGTCTATCTCCCTCATGATCGAGATCGTCTTGTTGATCCCCTCGGCGTTGGACGTGGTCTTGTGTTCGTGGTCCACTCCCGAACCGGCAAATATCTGCGAAATCTTGCCGACTCCATGAATCGGAACGGCGATCTCCTGCAGCAGGTTCAAGTATGTACGAGGGGGTTCAAGCGAGAAGTCCCTGCGATGCGGCGTACGGATGAAACTCCCCGGTTCGCCGGAAAATGGGCGCGCGATAACGCGAACCACTTCAAAATCGCCCTTGAGGATCTCCCGCGCCATGGG
>JBAZWE010000081.1:0-7281 GCA_041660545.1 Thermoleophilia bacterium | reverse complement strand
GGTGCAATAATCATAAAGCTCTTCGACCGGGACTATCTCCTCATGCGCCGCTATCTGAAAGACACTGTCGGAAGATGTATAGACGATGAGCTTGCCCGTCCTTAAATGCTCCTCGCCCAGCTCCTCGATGATCTCGGTGCCGGATGCGGGTCTGTTTCCCATTACCTGCCGGCCGGTGGCACGCTCGAATTGTTCTATCACAGCCTGAGGGAAGCCTTGCGGAAAAACCGGGAACGGTTTTTTTGTGACGACGCCCATCAGTTCCCAGTGACCGACGGTTGTGTCCTTGCCACGCGAACGTTCACGCAGTTTGCCGTAGAGAGCCTGCGGACGCGGAACGGGAGGTTGACCTTTCAAAGGCAGGATATTACCCAGCCCGAGAGCGCCCAGATTGGGCAATCGCAGCCCTCCAACGGCCTCGGCGACATGACCCAGAGTGTTTACTCCGGCATCATCGAATTCTTCCGCGTCCGGAAGAGCCCCGGCGCCGACTCCATCAAGCGTTATGAGCAGACAGCGTACGCGCCGCCTCAGCCTTCTTCGTGATAATAACCAGAGAGGATTGAGCATAAGCTTTCTTTTTCGCCCCTGACGACCGTGTTCCCTTTTAAGGCGACGTTTCCATAAAATGGGAAAATCAAAGAATTGAGACCGTCATGTCGCCCCAAAGATACCGTAAAGATATCAGTCCTCGCCGAGCACGTACTTCCTGGCGCGGGGATGGGCCTGATAGTAAATCTCGCGAAGTCGCTGCCTGCTTACGTGGGTATAGATCTGGGTTGTTGAGACGTCGGCATGGCCCAGCATCTCCTGGACGCTACGCAAATCAGCGCCACCGGCAAGAAGGTGGGTTGCGAAGCTATGTCTTAGAGTGTGAGGCGTAACCTGCTTGCTGAGCCCCGCATCCCTGGCATAGTTTACAAGCATGCGGTGAACGCTCTGACGGCTGATACTCCCTCCAAAACGGTTGAGGAATAGGTGGTCGGTCCTGAAGCCCTTGCCCAGCAGGTGACGCGCCTTGCGAGTATATGTTTCAACAGATGTCAACGCCGGCTCTCCCACCGGGATCACCCTCTCTTTTGAGCCCTTTCCCATGCACCTGACGAAACCGCCTTCCTGGTCTATGTCTTCTTCTTTTAAGGCGGTCAGCTCCGAAACCCTCAGACCGGCTCCATAGAGTAACTCCATCATGGCGCGATCACGCAGCATACCTGGCTTGTTACCGTCCGGCTGGCTAAGCAGCAGCTGCACTTCTGCCAGGTTCAGCACCGTGGGAAGTTTCTGCGCGCGTTTTGGTGATTGCAGCGAGATGGTCGGGTTGTTTTGCGCAAAACCTTCCCGGCAGAGAAAACGGTAGAAGGTTCGCAGAACGCTTGTTTTGCGCGCCATGGTCGAGCTGGCGGGCGGTGCTTCGATTCCGAGGTTTTCGAGAAAGGCCCTGACCAGTGCGATATCGGCTTCCTCTACCGTGGATCCCTGCTCTTTGACAAAATTGCAGTACTGGCATAAATCTCTGCGGTATGAAGACACGGTATTGTCTGCAAGTCCACGCTCGAACTGCAGATAGCCAAGGAACTCATCGATAAGCTGATGATGAACATCAATTTCGATATTTTTTATTTCAATCGTATCCATCGAACAGCATTTTCTTGAACTATGGCCAATAATCCTCTAAATAGGAGTTTATTTGCAATAAAAGGGACACTAGAAGATTTTTAATCAACCAACGCGCTATAGGTCATAATCTACTGAAGAAGCGAATCGCAAACCTGTCATGCGCAATAAATAGCTGTAATGACTAAAAATTCGGGGGAGTCGACAACCTGTAGGGAATAATATTCGATAGTTCATAAAAGGGCAGACCCACGGAATCGGCGACAGCCTTGTTTGTGAGTTTGCCTTCCATTACATTTACACCGTTTGCAAGAGCCTCGTTGTCCCTTACCGCCGTGGTGACACCCTTGTTGGCAATCTCCAGGATATAAGGAAGCGTGGCGTTGGTGAGCGCATGCGTCGAGGTGATGGGGACCGCGCCGGGGATGTTGCCGACGCAATAATGAATTACCTCGTCTACCATGTACGTCGGCTCGCTGTGAGTTGTCATCCGCGAGGTTTCGGAAGAGCCACCCTGGTCTATGGAGACGTCAACAAAAACCGAATGGGGGACCATCTCCTCAACCAGTTTTTCTGTTATCAGTTTGGGAGCTTTTGCGCCGGGGATCAGTACCGCAGAAATGACCAGGTCGGCGCCGCTGACGTGTTCCTCTATCGTTAGCGCCGTTGACATCACCGTAGTGAGACGACCGGAAACGAAACCATGGAGCTTGCGCAGGCGGTCGATATTCTTGTCAAGAACGGTAACATCTGCAAGCATGCCCGCGGCGATCTTGGCGGCGTTTGTTCCCACGATGCCGGCGCCCAGAACTACAACCTTGGCCGGCGGAACTCCGGGGACTCCTCCAAGCAGTACACCTCTGCCCCCGATCATCTTCTCAAGGAAGTAAGCGCCTACCTGTGCGGCCATGCGGCCCGCTATCTCGCTCATGGGAGATAATAATGGCAGAGCACCGCCAGCAAGCCCTACCGTCTCGTAGGCGATGCACGTGGCGCCGGTCTCCATCAGCTGCCTGGTCAGGTCCGGCTGAGGCGCCAGATGCAGGAATGAGAATATCGACTTGTCCGGCTTGAGCAAGGCGACCTCACCTGGCGATGGGTCCTTGACCTTCACAATAAGCTTTGATTTTTCAAACAGCTCGTGGAAGTCCTCGATGAGTTGGCCACCCTGGGCCTCATAAGTCTGATCGGACAGGCGGCTGCCCTCACCGGCGCCCTTTTGTATAAGAACAGTATGGCCCGCGGACACCAGCTCACGCACTCCTGCGGGAGTTATGGCAACACGGTACTCATCAACTTCTACCTCTGAAGGGACACCTATTATCAATTATTACCTCTCAGTCAATATTGCCGACACTCACGATCTCCGCGAGTAGTACCAGATAATTTTTTATAATACCATTAATCATCATTTTCCAAGCGCCTGTCTTGCCAGCAGCACTCCGATTATCGATTTTGCATCCTTGAGCTCGGCCACAAGTTCGCCCACCGGTTCCAGTGGCCGTGAGTCCGGCTCCAGAAATTCTTCCCTGTCGGTCTCGCCTTCGATAGCGGTCAACTCTTCGGCCATGAATGCATGAAGGATCTCATCGCAGAATCCGGGTGATGAATAGAAAGTCGCCAGATGGGTGAGCTTACCGGCCAAAAGCCCCAGCTCCTCTGCAAGCTCCCTGAGCGCGCAGTCAGCCGGGTCTTCTCCGGGATGCAATTTGCCCGCGGGAACCTCCAGCATCTCCTGTGCGGCCGCATCACGAAACTGGCGCACGAGGCGCACGCGCCCTTCCGAATCGATGGGAACGATAACCGCGGCGCCGGGATGTTCTATCACCTCACGGATCGATTTGCTGCCATCGGGCAGTTGAACGTCATCCACCCTGAGGCTTATGATCCTCCCCTGGTAGACATGCTTCGAAGACAGGCGCCGGTTTTTCATGACGGCCTCACCTTCGTTTGCCCCCTGGTGATGATCTCACAGTTCTTTTTGCGCCTCTTCGACCAGCGCGAGTATCATCTCGTACATTTGATAGAGGGACTGGACCGTGATGGACTCATCCGGGGTGTGGACCTTCTCCATCCCTGTCGCCAGGTTGACACACGGTAGTCCCATAAGGTTGAAGACATTTACGTCGCTGCCACCGCCGGTGGATGTATGTACGGGCGTAAGGCCGATCTTGCGTATCGCTCTTTCAGCAAGCTCGACAGGAAGACCTCCGGCTTTCGAGAAGTCAAAACCCGTAAACTCATCCACGATCGTGATTTCCACATCGACATCCTCCTGGCTCGCGGCCAGGTTGATTGAATCGACCATGGCGGTCACCTGTGCCTCGAGTTTTTCATGATCATGGCTGCGGGCCTCGCCGTTGATGCTGCATCTGTCGGGGACGACATTAACCGCATCGCCGCCCCGGATTATGCCGACGTTCGCAGTCGTTTCCTCGTCTATCCTGCCAAGCTTCATGGCCGCGATGGCCTTGCCAGCAGCCGCGATGGCGTTGCGGCCATCCTCCGGCACGACGCCGGCGTGAGCAGACCTCCCCATAAAGAGGGCGTTGACAGTTTTCTGTGACGGGGATTTTACAATGACATCGCCGACGGGTCCGGTGCTGTCTAGACAAAAACCGCAACGAGAATCGAGATTTTCAAGTGAACTTGCCTTGGCTCCCTTGAGTCCCCCCTCCTCACCTACCGTAAGGAGCAGTTCTATTCCCGCATGCGGCAGGCGTTCGCGAACGACTTTTTCAACCGCATAGAGTATGGCCGCGAGTGCCGCCTTGTCATCCGCCCCGAGCACCGAGCGGCTGCGGCTGCGCACGACGCCACCGTCGAGCCATGGATCGGGATACGCGTCAGGATCAGACGCCACGGTATCTGTATGGGCGGAAAGGAGGATGGTAGTGCCATCAACCTGGCCGGGAATCCTGCAATAGAGGTTGCCGGCGCTGGATTTGCTATTGTCATAAAGCGGATCGTCCTCCCGGACATCCAGACCCAGGCCGCGCAGCCTCGTGGTTATAAAATCAACGACTGCCCGTTCGTGTCCTGAGGGGCTCGGTATCCTGGCAAGCTCGATGAAGAGCGCCACGAGAGGATCACTCGTGCCTATGCTATCTTGCCTCATCGACTAAATCTTTGGTCTGTTCTTCGGAAGGAGATTCAACTTCTTCTACAGCGGCTTCGCCCGTTGTTTCAGCAACAGCATCAGACGCGGTATATCCGTTCGCCATGCGATTACCCGCCATCACTGTCGCTGCTCCTACAAAATCCCGAAACAGCGGGTGTGGTCTTGTCGGCCTCGATTTGAATTCAGGATGGAACTGTGTGGCGACGAACCATGGGTGATCCGTCAATTCCACGATCTCCACCAGTCTTTTGTCGGGCGATGTGCCGCTTATCTTCATGCCGGCCTCGACCAGCTTGGGCCTTAAGGCATTGTTGACTTCATAGCGGTGGCGGTGCCGTTCATGAATCGTACGCTCACCATAAGCCTTTGACGCTTTTCCGGAACGCGATACCTTGCAGGGATAGGACCCCAGCCGCATGGTGCCGCCCATGGCCTCCACATCTTTCTGCTCTGGCAGCAGGTCTATGACCGGATAGGGAGTACCCTGATCGAACTCGGAGCTATTGGCGCCCGGCATGCCCGCCACGTTGCGGGCATATTCGACCACGGCACACTGCATGCCCAGACAGATTCCAAGGAATGGGATATTATTCTCACGGGCATATGTGACCGCCTGGATCTTGCCCTCGATGCCACGCACGCCGAAACCTCCGGGTATCAGTACTCCGTCGACGTCGCGCAGCTGCGATTCGACCAGCATGGGTGAGACACCCTCGGAATCGACCCAGACAAGCTCAAGCTCGTGATCATGGAAGACCGCCGCGTTCTTGAGCGCCTGGATCACACTCATATATGCGTCCCACAACTGAACATATTTGCCTACGAGGGCGATTCGCACCTTGTCCTTACAGGAGTTGATCCTGTCGACAAGGTCCTGCCAGTCGGCGAGGTCCGGCTCTGCGGCTTCGATCCCCAGCTTGCTGATCACAAGATCGTCCAGCCCCTCTTCGTGAAGCATTAGAGGAACCATGTATATGTCAGGTGCGTCAACGGCGGTTATCACGGCCTCGATATCGATATCACATAAAAGCGCGATCTTCTCGCGCAGGCTCATATTCATATGACGTGGAGAACGGCAGACGATGATGTCCGGCTGGATCCCGATACCCCGCAGCTCCTTTACCGAATGCTGCGTAGGCTTGGTCTTCTGCTCGCCCGCCGCCTCAAGGTAAGGTACCAGGGAAACGTGGATATATAGGGCGTTCTCACGTCCGACATCTATTCGAAACTGTCTTATGGCTTCGAGAAACGGCAGTGACTCGATATCGCCGACCGTACCGCCGACTTCGGTGATAACCACGTCCACACCGCCGCCCATATCAGCCACTCGATGGATGCGCTGCTTTATCTCGTTGGTAATGTGCGGGATCAGCTGGACGGTCTTGCCCAGATAATCTCCGCGCCTTTCCTTGTTGATTACGCTGAAGTAGACTGTACCGGAAGTGAAGTTGCAGTCGCTGGTGAAGTTTTCGTCCACATAGCGTTCATAATGTCCAAGATCGAGATCAGTCTCCGCTCCGTCCTCCGTGACAAACACTTCTCCGTGCTCGAATGGGCTCATTGTACCCGGATCCACGTTTATATATGGGTCCATCTTCTGCATCTGGACCTTGAGCCCTCGGCTGCGCAGCAGCCTTCCGAGGGAAGCCGCAGTGATGCCCTTGCCCAGCGATGAAACCACCCCGCCGGTCACGAAAATGTGTTTAGCCATGTGTCTGCCGCCTTTCCCTGCGATTTGAAATTTCTGGTACGAAAAAACCGGGGGCGCGGCTCCGGTTCAAGTAAAAAAATATATTTTTTCTTCCTGCTCTCAATCTATCGCCCTATCAGGTTCGTGCTTGCCCTAACTTTTCGATTATATCACCAGAACCCGCAGCTTGAAAACATCCCCTTTTTGCTGAGGATAGCCTTTTCAAGAATTCAGTCTTTATCCTCATAGGTGATTGCATCTTCAGGACAGTTCTCTACAGCGGCCTCGATGCAACCTTCCAGCCCGAAAAAGTCATCTACGATCACATGCGAGGAATCGCCTTCGTCGTCCACCTCAAAAACCTCGGGACAGATCTCCTCACAATTACCGCAGGCAACGCATTTATCCTTATCTATCCTGGGAATTTTCATACTGCTTCCTCTTCAGTTCTTATTAATTTTATCTGCGGGCAATTGTAACACAGCCGCATGCGACCCAGGCATGTGAAAATGTCCCTATTTGCCTTGTTACCCCGCTGTGACCGATATACTATGTAGGTGGAAGGTATTTCCCGTAAGAGGCGAATTTAGATGGGGGCAAAGATCGACACCATCATGCCTGACAGGGCATACAATAAAAGGCAGGCCGGAGCCCGGATGATTCTGGTCATGGTGGTTCTGCTTGCGGCGATCGGGCTCGTGCTTATCCTGGCAAGTCCGGCGCATGCAATCACGGCCGATGAACCGCTTGTGGGCGTTTCACCAGTAACGCCGTCTCAACTCGAGGCCGAACTCTCATCCGTGAATCCCGGGCATATCCATGGTGACATCACCCAGCTATATGTTATTTGGGGCTA
>JBAZWE010000080.1:0-8846 GCA_041660545.1 Thermoleophilia bacterium | reverse complement strand
GCGCATCCAGTTATGCGATCGATGCGGCAACCTCGCTCGCAGAGGGCCTGTCACAGAGCGGCGTTTGCGTCGTCAGCGGCATGGCGTTCGGCATCGACTCGGCGGCTCATCGTGGCGCTCTGGAATCTCGCGGTGGAAGCATCGCCGTGCTCGGCTGCGGCCCGGATATCGTTTATCCGGCCACCAACCGGCGTTTATACGCATCATTACTTAAAGCCGGTCTGGTTATCTCCGAATTTCCGCCTGGAACCAAACCGCGCCCCTGGCGGTTTCCGGCGCGTAACCGCATAATATCGGGGCTTTCACGCGGGGTGGTCGTGGTCGAGGCAAAAGAAAAAAGCGGGGCGCTCATTACCGCGGACTTTGCGCTCGATCAGGGCAGGGATGTTTTCGCCGTTCCCGGCAGCATCTTCTCTGAACTCTCCATCGGTCCCAACCGTCTCGTCAGCACCGGTGCCACGATTGTGACAGCAGCCGGCGATATCCTTGAAGATTACGGCATAAAACCGGAATCGGTACCGGACGCATCGGTCCACGAGACTCCGCAAGACCTGGATGAGGATGAGCAGCTCGTTCTCAATGCAACCGGCGCAGCTTCCCGGCATCAGGACGAACTGGCGGTAAACTCCGGTCTGGACGGTGCTGCTACAGCCGCCGCGCTGGTTTCACTCGAGATCAGGGGCCTGGTCAGGTTCGAGCAGGGGTATGGTTATCGCCGCTGCAACTGAAGCTGATCCGCGTTGCCGAATGCGAAGATATTTGACACAAAAAAGGATGAATAGCCTGTGATGTCGAAAATATAGAAACTCAAGTAATTTGATATAAATTGGAAGCCGCATATAAACCAGGAGAGGCGAGGGATGCCGATCTGGCGATTCTGGAGCGATATCTCGCTTCATTGAATCAGCTCGGCAATTCCCAGAAAACGGTAGTCGCCTATAGGCGCGACTGCCGTCATTTCCTGCGCTATGTCGCAAGGGACGGCAGAGAGTTCCCAAAGGAGATCGATTACCGGTTTCTGCGGCGATATGCCGCACACATGGCGAACGCCAAATACGAGAAATCGAGCATCAGCCGCAAGCTCTCGGCGGTGCGCGGCCTGTTTCGTTTCTGCAGATCAGAGGGCCTGCTTGAATACAGTCCGGCAGACTCGCTGAATTCTCCGAAACTGCCGAAAAAGCTGCCGGTCGTGCTCAGGCCTTCCGAGGTGGAATCATTTCTGGAAGCCATCGAGACCAGAAAGCCGCTAGGACTGCGGGATCGTGCAATTTTCGAGCTTATGTACAGCTGCGGGCTCAGAAGCGAAGAAGTCATAAACGTGAAAATGTCGGATCTGGACTTCGAGCAGGAAGAAATCAGGGTGACCGGCAAGGGAGACAAAACCCGGATTTTGCCGGTGGGGGAGGTTGCAATTCATGCAATCCGGGAATATTTGAAAAAAGGACGGCCTGACCTGGTTTCTGAAGGGGAAGATGGCGCCGGAGAAGTCGACGCCCTGTTTCTATCTTCGCGCGGGAATCAGCTGGGCACGTCGGATATCAGGCGCAGAACCACCAAATACGTTAGAATGGCAGCGGTAAAGACAAGGACATCGTCACACGTGTTCAGGCATTGCTTCGCGACTCACCTTCTCGAAGGGGGCGCGGATCTAAGGGCGGTACAGGAATTACTGGGTCACGCTTCGATTTCGACGACCCAGCGTTATACGCATGTAAGCGGCGCCCATCTGAGGCGGGTTTATGAAAATTCCCACCCCAGGGCTCGCCGGTAATTTAAATAATAGACAGAATAGAGAATGCCGGAAGAAGATAAAGAAATACTCGAGTTATGGCGCAGGTATAAAGAGGATGCCGATCCGAAAGCCAGGGACAGGCTTATCCTCAACTATGCACCTCTCGTCAAATATGTAGCGGGCCGTATGGGGACCAATTTTCCATCCCACGTGGATGAATCCGATCTGATCAGCTACGGGCTGCTGGGCTTGATAGGCGCGATCGAACGTTTCGATCTCTCACGCAATATCAAGTTCGAAACCTATGCCATCACCCGCGTCAAGGGTTCCATCCTCGACGAACTGCGTTCGCTCGACTGGGTTCCGCGTTCGGTGCGCAGCATGGCGAGGCAGATCGAAAAAAGCAGCGCCGCGCTCGAGAACAAGCTGCACCGCGCGCCCACAGATGAAGAGCTGGCCAAGGATCTAAACCTGACCATGCAGGAGTTCCACGAGGCGCTCACGCGCATCAGCAGCAGTTCCATGGTAGCGCTTGAGGAACTGTGGACGATCTCCAGCACCGGCACAGAGTCCGTGGCGCTGATCGATACGATAGAGGACAAGTCGAGCAAGGATCCGGCCCAGGTGGTCGATATCACGGAAGTGAAAGAGAGGCTCGCGCACGCGATCTCCAACCTGCCTGAACGCGAGAAGATCGTTATCGCGCTCTATTATTATGAAGGTTTGACGTTGAGAGAGATCGGCGATGTCCTCGGTGTGACGGAATCGCGCATCTCGCAGCTGCACACGAAGGCTATCCTCAGGCTCAAGGGCCGCCTCAAGGATCAGGTCGAGCCGGCGCCGCTCAGCTGACGCTGGAGCCAAGACCGTTCTTGCCTATAATTTAATCTCCGCTTTATCCCCGACCTTGATCCCGTGCTGGGAATAATAACCCTTGTTGGCTTCGACCGCGTAAAGAAATGGCTTGCCGGGTGCGTGCGGGTTCAGCGTCTGGGCTTCCATCTCCTGGATATCTATGATGGTCCCGTCACCCAAGATAAAAGCGATGGACAGGGGTATGAATGTGTTCTTCATCCAGAAACCTGTCGTGATGGGGTCGTCCCAGACGAATATCATGCCGCTGTCGGCCTCCATGGAACTTATGCCCATCAACCCCTTCTGTTTTTCCGCGGCCGTACGGGCGACCTCGACCTTGAGGGTCGAGTCTCCAGTAGTAGTGTGAAAGGTGACTTCTGACCCGCTGGTTGAGGTCATCGCGCCTGAGGAAGTTGAGGATCCTGATGAAGTGGGGGATACGGTCTTATCAGTCGCGTTCGGAGAATCACCGCAGCCAGACATAAAGGCCGGTACCATCAGCAGCAGGATCGCCGCCACCGCAAGCCTGGCCGCGCATGCGAAAGGCTGCGTTCTTACCGCAGCCTTTTCGCCAGAAAGTATGATTCGTTTAAACATGTGTCATATTAAAACAGATTCCCCCGGTTGTGGTCTACCCGCCATCAACCTGCGCCCTACGACTTCTGGGCATTTTCGTGTTCGTCTTCGCTTGGTTTGCATGTACCCTTGATACCGCAGTAAGTGAGTACCCCGACAATCGGTGCCAGCACAAGAACAAAAAACAATATCAGGATGAATTCCAGCATAGCCGTTCACCTCCAGGGGCTTAGTCGCCTTACACGATTAATATACCACCGGCACCGCATGTTCAAAACGGCGACGAGTGTATTAATGTATCGGCAGAGCTTCCTGCACCGACCAGCAGTCACACCTTTTTACGCGGTTATTAGTCCCCTTAAGTAAAAATTGCGCAAAGAATGCTGCGAATGCCGTATTTAGGGTATGATTTAGGCTGAGAAAAACAGCTGCCTTGTTATGATGAATCGGGCTGCGCGCTAAATGAATCCGGTCTCCTGGAGGGAACAGGTTGAATCAGGAAAGAGTAGACAGACTATACGACTGGGCCACCACCAGCGGTGTGCGCATCGTCGCGATGATCCTGGGCGCAGTGGTCCTTTATTACATAATTCGGACCCTTTCGAGGCGTCTGTTCCGCGTTGCCGGGCGCAAGATGAGCGACAGCGACCTCGTCAGCCGCGAACAGGAGATGCGGGCCAAGACCCTGGCGGGAATCGTCCGCGGCGTGTTCATCGCCGTGATCGTCGTCGTGGTCTCAACGATGACATTAAGGGAACTAGGCTACGACGTCGGGCCGCTACTGGCGGGAGCCGGCATCGCCGGCCTGGCTGTAGGCTTCGGAGCCCAGACACTGGTGAAGGATCTGATCGGCGGATTCTTCGTGCTCCTGGAAGGGCAGTTCTACGTGGGCGACGTGATCCAGGTCGGAACTATCAAGGGCATGGTCGAGGCCATCAAGATGAGAACCACACTGGTTCGCGACGGCGAGGGCATATTGCACATAATACCCAACGGCGAGATGAGGGTGGTTTCCAACCTGACCAGGGGATGGAGCCGTGTCAATCTCGACGTTTCCATAGATTACCGGGAAGACATGGACAAGGTTATCGGGATACTTACGGATGTGGCGGCGGGTATCGCCACGGACTCACCGGTAACTCAATTCATAACCGAAGGTCCGATCGTCCTCGGCGTGGAGAACATATCAGGGAAATCGGTGACCATCCGCATCATCGCCCAGACAGAGCCCTTCAAGGACCCGGAAGTAGCCCGCGAGCTGCGCAAACGCATAGCTACCGCCCTAAGCGCCGGGAATGTGGAAATAGGCGATGCACCTGTGGCATAGAGGCCAACGATCGTCATCCCGAGGTGAAGCGCCGGTGGCATAGAGGCCAACGATTGTCATCCTGAGGCGACGCGCCGGTGGCATAGAGGCAAACGATTGTCATCCTGAGGCGAAGCCGAAGGATCTCAGAAACAACAACCCGGCTTGCGCCTGCAATCACCCGCTTCTATAATCTTACAGGTCGGGTTTGGCGAGACGGGACCCGATACACCAATACCCTCACGGGGGATTAGCTCAGCTGGGAGAGCGTTTGGCTGGCAGCCAAAAGGTCAGGGGTTCGAATCCCCTATCCTCCACCACATTTTGCCCCCTGAGAAATGGCTTGTTTAAGCCATTTTTTCTTTTGAATATCGCAAACACCATAGGGGATTCGAACTTCGCCACTCTTTTTTTTTCGTTAAAAACCCCCGGAGATCAGGCTGGTCCGGCATACCCGGGAAAAAACTGCATAGTGGATGATGTTGACAGGCATATCTATCGCTGTAAATTATTCTTCTTCCTTGAGTTCAGCGGCCTTTTCGTGAAGCCGGGTAACTAGGGCTGTGAGACCCGTACGACCGTCGGCTTCAGCAGCTGTGCTGAGTCGGGCCCGCGAGCGGTTCCCGGAAAGACGTAGTCTCGCAGCGAGAGCTTGATGCTGACGCCGGGTGGCACCATGTCGTTGGTGATGGAGAGACACTTTCCGTCCGTCAGGTTCTCGAGCCCGGCGCAGTTCCTGGTCAGGAAGTACACAAAGAGCTTGTCGGTGTTGTTGACCGTCGAGGCATAGGCGCCGGCCGACCCCTTGAGTGCGGGGTCGTCGACGCTGGCGACACCCAGGAGCTTCGAGCTGTCGTTGATCCCGATGCTAACGTACGTCGCGTTACCGGTCTCGGTGGCGAGTGTGTCCGCTACCGCGTAGATCTCTCCGTGATCGAGTGGGAGGTCGCTAGAGTAGTAATACGGCGTGTCTTGGCCATCGGCTATGCAGTTCATGCCAATCTGTCGACAACTGGGCCCGATGTCGTTGATTGGCGGGGCTTGCACATCGATCAGCGGAGCAGGCTGGTCGCAGCTGCCCCAGCGCTTGCATACCGCACCGATCAGGTCGTTCAGGTCGCCGACGTACTGTGCCTCGGGCGTAGCGCTCCGCGCGTCGTAGGCGGAGATGGGAAATGGCTGTGCGGCTCGAGTGGACGAGGGGTTCTCGCGCACGCGCAGCACTGAGAGCGGAAGCGTATTGCGCCAATCATCCCCCGCGTTGGGGTCGTTGGGCAGGGCGTAGCGCATGACGGTGAAGAAGTCGTCGGCAGGCATATCGAGCCCGAGGTGCATGTCGGTGTAAGAGACGGGCTCGGTGAAGATGTCTGCACTACTCACCCCCAATTGACTGAGGGCGCTTCGCACCGCCTGATCCATCCCGGCGTCTGGTGTGATGATGAAGAACCTGAGGGTTCCGAACGAGGCGCCCGACTGCTGGTCGATGACGACGTTGTTGATGGCGTTGCCTACACTGGAGAAGCTCTCGATCCGACTCGGGTTCTGGGGGAGCTTGAGGAACAGGGTATTCAGAAACGCAGGATCCTGCGCGGCGAGGGTCTGGTAGGCGGGACTCGACTGGTCGTAGCTTCCCTGCCGTGTGGCCACGTACGTCTGCAGGCTTGTGTACCGGCCCGCGGGTGGCAGCGTGCCGAACACGACGATGGCTTCTCTGGGATCGAGCCGGTAGGTTCCGCTGGTTCCCTCGCGGGTCGGGCCGAGCATATTCTGCAGGGCGGGGTCGGAGAATTCGTTCGGCCAGGTGGGTATGATCGGTAAGATGTACGGGGCGGCGGGATTGTTGGCCACGCAGTTCTTGAGGACGGCATAGGTGTAATCGCAGTCGGCGTTGGTGTACAGCTCCGGGTAGCCGGTGGCGACCTCGTAGTTTGCCGAGAGTTCATTGACGAGATCGTCGGTGAGCGTCTCCAGCGAATTGCTCTGACTGGTTGACCCGCAGGCGGCGATCGTGATCGCGGCGGCTGCTACGAGAATGACACTTACCGCCGCCCACATTCTGAGCTTCGTCATTTGCAGTGCGCACCTCATTGCGTGTCTCCTTTCGCGCCGTCACTGTTGCGATCTTGAAGTGAACCTATCCATTAGCCGAACCACTTTCTAATACCTTTCCACATTACAAAGTAAACCTATGCAAAATCTTCATCCTAGGAGCCCCTATAACGACGCCGCTACCGAGTCAAATGGCGAGGGCGATGTCATACTCAGAATCCCCAATCCCAACCAGAGCGACATCGGGAAAAATTGCTAGCTCGCATTCTGAGGCAAGGACGAATTGAGCGTGAAGAATGGAAAAAGATTGTAGGTTAGCGCTGATTACCCATTTATAGCTGCCACAAGCTCATCGAGAGCCGCAAAGTTCGAATAGCTACCGATAAGGTCTACCAAATTTGATTTAACTTCCTTTTACTATTTCATCTAAATTAGCAGGCTTTTAATAGCCTGCGCCCTCACATGACGTTTCCCGTTGTTAACTTCTGATTATCGGAATATACTTGATCCATGCAGGGAAACATGCCGGGAAAAACTTAACCAAAAGGTCAATCAGGGACTATCGGGCAACTGAAGGCAACGCCCGCACCGAACTTCAAAACCGGCATGCGGCAGTCACCCCGTCGTTGATAGGTTCGATTCCTACGTCTTCCCGCCAAATACGTCCTAGATCACCTTTAAAGAAGTAGAGTTTCCTTTCCTTCCTTAGGTTTGTTATTTCGAATTTTGTAAACTACATTAGTTTTATATGCTCTTCTTAGGCGAGGTTAATTTAAATGTTTGGTACATACCGTACACTATTAGCATTGATGGTAGTTGGCTACCATTTGGGTGGCATTCCTGACATTGGTGCGTATGCAGTATTTGGCTTCTATATGCTTAGTGGTTATCTGATGACTCTCATCATGCAGGAAAATTATGGGTATAATACTTCGGGTTTAACGAAGTATTTTATTAATAGGGTATTGAGAATATATCCTATCTATTGGCTTTCTATAGCATTGGCAGCAGTCTTAATATTTTATGTTGGTGAGAATTTTTCTACTGCTTATCACCAAGCATTATTTTTTCCTCAAAGTCTTTATGACATCCTCAGGAATATTTTTCTCTTTTTTCCGTTTACGGAATCACCACGACTAACCCCTCCCGCCTGGGCTTTAACTGTCGAGATCTTTTTTTATATTTTTATTGGACTCGGTATTTCAAAGAATAAAAGAATAGTCTTTTTTTGGTTTGGTATTAGTGTTATTTATCATATTGCTGTCATCATTTTGGGGGGCAGCTGGTCTGACAGATATTATTCTATTGCTGCTGCCTCATTGCCTTTTTCAACTGGTGCACTGATATATCACTTCAAGAATGAGTTACCGAGCTATATGAAATTCATTGACAGGGAGACTCAAAGCTACCTTCCGGCTGTTATTTTTTGCGGTATTATCTTCAATTGGATTTGTGGTTATTTGACTGGACTGTCAACTAGTTTATTCTTTTATACTAATTATTTTTTATGCGCCCTTATGGTTCTTGCCCTTGTTGATCGAAAGTCGCTGCCATATATTTCAAAAAAATTTGATAATTTTATGGGAACATTGAGCTACCCTATGTACCTCGTTCACTATCAGGTTGGTTTGTTTGTAATTGTCATTCTTGGAATGATGGATTTAGAAATTAAACGTCCCGATTTGTTGCTTATGTTCGCATCCATACCTTTGATTTTTATCGTATCCTGGGTGTTTGCTAAAGCAGTTGAACAACCTATTGAGCAACTTAGAACAAGAGTAAAAAAGAGCTAGATGGAATTAAAGGGTATGAAAGAATGCTGGAGGAGTCGGCGGCGTAGGCCGCTGTGTCAAGCTAAAGTGTCAATGAAACCGGGGTAACTCCAATTCTTCGAAATGGCCTACCGAAGACTGCTTTTCTTTCTTAAATTGATGAGCCATTATTAACCCCTGTCGTACTTCCCCTTCATGTAATAGTATCGCGGTATCTACAGCCAATGATCTTTCCATTGTTAATATCTCAATGTGAATGAGGAATGATAATGAAACTGGTCAAACTATACTTATTGATGATTGTCATTCTCTTTGCCCTCGTCCCCGTCGCTTGCGGAGGAGAGGAAGACGAAGGCATAGTTGGCAAATCCCTCAGAGAAGGTGAAAACAGGACGGACTCTGTGGCTGCGGACGGATCGTCAACCGCCATTTTCAGTGATGTTGTTTCAATTCCCCTTAACGGCTACGTGACGGTCTGGGGAAAGGATCTCGGCACCTCCGGGACCTTGCGCGTTGGAGGGGCTGCCATCGAGGGCAGCGACATTCTCTCGTGGGG
>JBAZWE010000079.1:0-9115 GCA_041660545.1 Thermoleophilia bacterium | reverse complement strand
TCTCAGGTATGGCGCTAACCCTCAAGTCGCCGAGCGTGCACCAGTCGAGACGGATATGCTTGGCACCACGATCACCCAGCTGGTACTCCCCGCCACCAGCCACCGGGTGGACTTTCTGGCCAACCTGAAGGTGGAGTTCATCCAGGGAGCGACTCTATTGAACGGGAATCACCCATATATCAACGAGAACGACTGGGCCTCGCTGGGCCTGATCGGCAGCCTGGGGTTCCTGTTCCTGCTTGTATGGCTGATCTTTGCCAGGCGGCGCTACGGAGACGCTGACTCGCGGTTCTTCCCGATGATCACAAGCCTGGCCGTTCTCAACATCGCGGCCGTCCTGCTGGCCACGATCGGCGGCTTCGGCCTGCTTTTCTCAATAATCATTTCGCCGCAGATCCGGGCGTACAACCGCATCAGCATCTACATCGGATTCTTTTCCATCCTGGTGGTGCTGCTCTTGGTGGAGCGTTTGCGAGAAAAGTACGCAAAGACCGGCGCCCGCGCGGCGATATTTATCGGGATCATGATGGTTGTCGTGGCCATCGGCATCGTCGACCAGACCAACGACGGCATGGTTCCGGATTATAAGACCACCGCGAAGGCGTACGGCAGCGACCAGGCTTTTGTACAGCAGATCGAGGCCGGGATGCCGGCTCAGGCGATGGTATTCCAGTTGCCATATGTACCGTTTCCCGAGAACCCTGAAGTGAACGCGATGCCCGACTATCACCAGCTGCGAGCCTACCTGCACTCGCGGACTATCCGCTGGAGCTACGGCACGATGAAAGGCCGCAACGGCGATCTCTGGCAACGGAGCGTCGCAAGCGAGCCGACCTCACAGTTTCTCAAAGACATCGTCGCGGCCGGGTTCAACGGCATCTGGGTCAACCGGGCGGGTTATGCGGACGGCGCGGCTCAGATCGAGCGGCAGCTAAAAGACGAGCTCGAGGTAAAGCCCATGGTCAACGATGACAACACGCTGCTCTTCTTCGACTTGAAGGGGTACATCGACAGACAGCCATAAGGTGCATTCATGCATCTTGATGGCTCCGTGAATCTGGTCGGCTAAATGTTGGCAGGATCGCCCTCAAGTTGGGTAGGTAGTTACCGCCCACCTACCCCACGAATATAATTGACATCCCTCCCTTTATCCAATACGGTAAACATCCTCTCACAGGGGCAGATTCAATGTCTCATATGAGTCAGGTTCTACATTAAGGAAGCCTACGGGGTGGGCTCGGGTTACAGGGGATTAAAGCTTGAACAAACAGTACGCTCAAAAGACATCTCTATTATTACTGCCACTGCTATTACTACTGTCCCTATTGATCTTATATTCCGCTTCCCCCGCATTGGGACAGAGTACTCCCCAGGTCAGCATTATCGATAACGGACAGGGCAACATCACCGTGGACGTCTCCGATCCCTCCGACCCCGCCTACGGCATAAGGGGAGTCTGGCACTACGGCAGCGCCTGGGCCTCAAAGGGCCAGAGTGGCGGCAACCTCTACGAGCTCTACAACAAGCGCACGAGCCTGGTCACCAACCTGGTCTCCATGACCGACTGGGGCACGGGCAGCTCCAAGCCCATCCAGCCCGGCATCGGCGGCACGGGCGTCACTTCGATCTACGCCTCCGACGTTAACCAGAAACCCCCGGATAACCAGGACGTGGGATTCAGCGATTTTATCGCCGACAACAACGAAAGCGCCGTCCCCACCCCGGGAAGCCCCTACACAGCCTACGTTGATGACAACCCCGCCTCTCCCGACTTTGGTAACGCCGTCCTTACCTTCAGCTACAGGGTGCACAACCAGTCAACGAACAAGGAATGGTACCGCATCGACAAGCGCTGGGTGATCAAGCCCGACAGCACCATAAACCTCTCGGTCACCTGGACCATGCTCGAGGATGGAGCCTTCTCCGAGCCCGGGACCAGGTTGAGGTGGAGCCGCGACGGGGGCTGGGACCGCTGGCTAAAATACGGCGCTGACTGGACGACCCCGTCCTACAAGTACCTTTTAAGCACCACCAACCTGGCAAACAAATACCTGGCCCCCGGCACGGGCGCCGGCATGGACGGCCGGGTGGTCTACGAGTCCTGGGACATCTTAAACACCTTCAACCCCGACTGGCTGGCCTTGAGTGGCTCTGCCAATACTCCGCCTGTAAAGATCACCGCCACCCCCGGCTACAACCTCGGGCCTTCGGGCTTTAGCCCGACCATCGAGGAGAGCGTGGCCCAGCAGATAGTCCGCTTCTACAGCGGCCAGCTGGTCACCATCGGCGAGCACGCCAGCGCCTGGATGGCCTGGTGGGGCGGCAACCCGCCCGATGGAGAGCGCTACGTCGCACTGGCCAGAGACGCCACCTGGACCGACTCCTTCAAGATCGAGCTGCCGGCCAGCAATTACGCCTTACTTGATAAGACCCCCACCGAACGCTACGGGCCGGAGATCACGAGCGTGAATGTCAATGATATAGACACCACCGCCACAGTCTCCTGGAACACAGATGTGCCTGCTACTGGAGTGGTGGAGCTGCTTATCGATAACGTCTGGACCGTGAAAGGGAACATCAGTTTACTGTCAACAAACCATTCCTTCTACCTTACAGGTCTCCAGCCTGGCTTCCCCTATGCCTACCGGGTAAAAAGCACAGATGTATCCGGCCATGAATCTATCAGCTTCGACACCAACTTCACCAAGCGCATCACCGATGGTCCCAGGGGCGGCGACTGTGAGAGCGTAGGCAAATGGAACGCCTCCACCAAGACTTGCACGCTTACCCAGGACTTGGTAGCGCTCACAGATAATGCAATCGAGATTACTGGCGACGGCATAACACTGGATGGGAACGGTCACATGGTGTCAGGGAACGGAAACGGCAATGGCAACGGCGTTTACATAAAAGGCCGGACCGGCGTTACTGTCAAGAACCTGACTATCCAGAATATTAGTTACGGGATCAGGCTTGTCAGTTCATCCAGCAATAACATAATCAGCAATATCACAAATACCGATTCTGGTATCTATTTAGACACATACTCAAACAGCAATACCATCAAAAACAACTCGGTTACCGGCGCAGGTTTTTCTGCAATCGCATTGATCGATTCATCCAGTAACACGATCGCCGATAATTACGCCAGCGCAACCTATTACACGATTATGCTTTATAAAGGCAACAGCAATATTCTCACAGGAAACAATATAGATTCACATTCCTATGGTATTTATTTAATGGGGGCAGACAATAACACTATAATTGGTAATACGATTAACTCAGAACTGAACATTTATTCCAGCGACAATAATATCGTCTACCACAACAACTTTCTCTCTGGAAGAGTTATTGCCAATAATAGTGTAGGCAACATCTTCAATCTTCAGACACCAGACGGCGGAAATTACTTCAGCAACTGGATCACACCCGACAATAATCACGATGGCTTTGTTGACAGCCCATACGTTTTTAGCGGCGGCCAGGACAACCTGCCCTGGACAACCCAAAATGGCTGGCAGCAAGGCAAACCCTCACTGACGCTTAACCGCCCGACTACTCACTGGGCCCGCTACGCCGATTACCTGATGCGCAAGCTCTCGGTGACCTGGACATTGACGAATAATGGTTCTATTGATGCCCTGGACGTAATCATAAACAGCAGCATCGATACCAATGGAGTATCCATAAATATGCTCGCTTCACCGCTGCCGTTCACAGTCAGCAGCAGGATCTCGGCTTACGGCGGCAGCGCCAGCTGTACTCTTGTCTATGATATCCCCGACGGAGTTGGAAGCTGGCGCAGCAAACTGACTGGACAGGCGAAGGATATTACCAGGAGTGTCTATTCGTACTAGTTGTTGTCGCCATTCAGCTGGTGCAGCGATGTAATCTGATAGGACGAACCTCCCCATTTCTTTTAATCAATGGTTTGAAACATGGAAATCAAGATGGCTTCAGATTAGTAAGCGGGAGCACAGAATGAAATCCTGCCGCCGAAGCCCGTAACCGAACCCGCACGGGAGGTGATCCTCACCGGATTCAAAGTCCGGCATACATTCCCCCCGCGCCAAAGAACAAAAAAGAAGCGCCCCAAAGGGCGCCTCGCGATAACCGTTCATTCCTCAGTAACTTCCTACCCGCCGGCTACCGCCGGTACGATGCTGACTTCGGCGCCGTCGGTGACCTCGGTGGCCATGCCGTCGGAGAAGCGGATGTCATCGCCGTCCACATAGATATTGATAAACCGCCGCACTTCACCGTCCTCAAGCACCCTGGCGATTTCCTCAAGCTCGTCTTCAGCCACGTTCACTTCAGCGGGATCGTGGTGGCCGGTGGCTATCAGACAGGTATCCACAGGCTCATCCTCAAGCGGTGTAACTTTCGATGCGTCTGCGTTAATCGCGGTGGGGTTCAAAAGGGGCCCTTTGCCAGCGGCCCCAATGTATGAATGATGATGTTGATCTAAGTAGCTTACTTCTTTTCGGGAAGCAGCAGCTGTGCTCCCGCCAGCACCACAAGCAAACCGCCGGCAACGACGAAGAACCATGGCATGTTCCTCATCGGAAGCTGGTTGGCCTTCTGGTAGTTGTCCACGTTCTGGTCCATGACCGTTATGACAGTAGTGAAGTCCTGGCCCATTTTATCCATCTGATGCATGCCGGTGGCAACGCCGGGGAATTGCTGACCCATCATCTGGTTCAGATTATCGTCGGTCATACCCATTTGCTGGGCGAGCGCCGGCATCATCTTGTTGATGTCACTCTGCATCCCACCAAAGGTCTGCATATGTCCCTGGAAAGCAGTTACATTGGGTCGCGTCAGAACAGGCTCGAACGCTGTCATCATATTGGCTCCCGCTGATGCTCGATCGAACATCTTGTAGCCGAAGGGCGCAATTATGAGCGCGACCCCCACAAGAAGGATGATCATTGAAAGAATTTTGTTATTTGACATGTTTTCTCCTTTTAAGCAACCGACAGTAACGGCATCTTTGCTAGATGTTCGCTAACTCAATCGACATACCTTTTTTTATATGGAAATTATAATATTAGCAATTGGTAACATGAGGGGAAAAGCAAGGACCTTCGCTAATCAAAACCAGGGGGTAAGGCGGCAGGGTTTTGTGTCCTTATGAGTGAGATACAAACACGCGCGACGGCCGTCCGAGGCATGCATGTCTTTTCAAACCACGTCCCGAAGCGGCTCCTGCTCCTCGATCCCCCTGATAAACAGCTCCACTAGATTTTGGTCGAACTGGGTGCCTGCGCCTTTACGCAGCTCTTGTATCGCTTGCTGCGTATTGAGGGCCTTTCGATAGGGGCGGTCGCACACCATGGCACGGTAAGCATCAGCAATACTCACGATTCGTGCCATCATCGGAATCTCCTCAGCCTGCAACCGCTCGGGATAACCATTTCCATCCCAGCGCTCATGATGATAAAGAATAGCGCTGACGATGTCTTTCATGAACGCCGTTTCGTGTAAGATGCGCTGCGCAATTTTTGGATGCTTCTGTACTTTTGACAATTCATCCGGTGAAAGATGATCTTTTTTGTTTAGAATTGATCCGGGAACGCCCACTTTTCCAATATCATGGAGTCTGGTTGCCAGGATCAGCGATTCCGTCTGTTCATAGGTCATGCCCAGGTTTGCCGCAATGGATCTCGAAATACCAGCTATATACTGCGTGTCCGAGTCTGAATATCCATCAAGGATATTCACAGCTTCTGCCAGTGAATATATTGTCTCCACGCTGGCCCCATTCAACCTGTCGCCCAGTTTGTCTATGTCATCTTCTGATAGCTCGGTGTCGGTCAGATCCAGAAAATAAGACACCCGATTGCGGCCCCTCCTTTTTGAGAACAAAAGGGCTGAATCGGCTGCGGCAATCAGACTGTCCTTATCCCTTGCGCATTGCGGATAGTTGGCCACACCGAAACTCGCGCCTATATACGTGGGAGGAAGGCCTGTCTCAACCGCAATATTCTCCTTTATTTTACGTCTGAGTTTATCTGCGACTCCCGTGGCCGCGTGGGCTGCTGTTTCGGGAAGAATGATTACAAACTCCTCACCGCCATAGCGCGCGCAATAGTCCATCTCTCGAGTTTCTTTCATTAGCAGCCTGCCGACACTCATCAGAACGGCATCGCCCATCTGATGGCCGAACTTATCGTTCACTTTTTTGAAATAATCAAGATCAAGAATAATGATTGAAAGCTCATGGTCAAAGCGCTTTGTTCGCGCCAGCTCATGCTCCAGTACTTCCTGAAAATTGCCGTGATTCTTGAGACCTGTGAGAGAGTCCGTGATGGCCATTTCCTGGAGACGCTTGTTGGCTTTTGCCAGCTCACCTTCCCTTTCATGCACTTCCCACATCAGGCTGTTGAAGTTCTCTCCAATCTCGCTGATCGGGTCACTCTTTACCGCGTTCGAGTAGACCTCACACTCGCTGCAGGACTCCAGTTTCTTTGCGAATTGACCCTGTATCTCTCCTCCGCAAAAAGTTCCGGAAATCAGCCAGCAACGGATATTGTGCTTTCCATATGCCGGACAATCAGCAGCATTGCAGTTCTTGACATTCCAGCAGGTCTGGATATATGGAGAGCTTAGATCCACGTTCCAGTCCCGATTCCTGATGGCGGTCTCGGTTAGTGAAGTGAACCTGTCCTTCGCTGTTTCAAGCTCTATTTTTTGCCGGTACAAGGAGATTCTTATTATGTAGTAACAGAAGAATCCCACGGAGAAGCCGGCAACAAGGCAGGCAATCTGGAAGGAAGTTCTCCGCTCAGGATTCCATGTGACAAAAGGATTTACCACAAAAGGGAACACCAGCCCGATGGCCAGGCCGAATGCGACCATCACCGCGAAGATTCGCTTCATGCTGTTGAGTTGTAAAGCTAAAAATCTCTGCATTGTGAAAAAACATCCTCGTCGATTGGACTTCTTTGCTCCTCCACCTTTTCATACGCTGCTATTTTAAGGGAGGCATCGATAAACAATGTGGACTACTTCGGCATTGCGGGTTTACACTTGAGCGTTATTCGGGTCATGCAGGCCACAAAAAAAAGAGACGCCCCAAAGGGCGCCTCGCGCTTACCGTTCGTTCCTCAGTAACTTCCTACCCGCCGGCCACCGCCGGTACGATGCTGACTTCGGCGCCGTCGGTGACCTCGGTGGCCATGCCGTCGGAGAAGCGGATGTCATCGCCGTCCACATAGATATTGATAAACCGCCGCACTTCACCATCCTCAAGCAGCCGCTCGGCGATGCCCGGATGCCGGTTCTCCATCTCCATGATTATGCCGCCGATGGTGCCGGGCTCCATCTCTATCATGCCCTCGCCGCCTGTAACCTGCCGCAGTTGCGACGGTATCCTTACTTTTACACTCACCTTGTTGCTCCTTTCGCTACGCCAGCCAGTACTTCTTCCTCGAACTGGGAATAATTGGGGTCTATTTCAAAAGTGCTTACGGTATCCGCCACGGCGTCCAGCGTCTTGAGGCCGTCGCCGGTGATATACAGCACGACTTCGTCATCCCGGTAGATCTTGCCGGATGCCGCGAGCTTGGCGAGCACCGCGGTGGTGACGCCGCCCGCCGTTTCGGTGAAGATGCCGGTGGTCTCCGCCAGCAGCTTGATGCCGTCAACGATCTCCTGCTCGGTGACGCTCTCGATGGAGCCGCCTGTCTCTCGCACGACTTCCAGCGCAAAGATTCCGTCCGCGGGATTGCCGATGGCCAGCGACTTGGCGATGGTGTCAGGTTTGACCGGCTTAACATGTTCGGCCTTTTCCGCGAAAGCCGCCGCCACGGGACCGCAGCCCAGCGCCTGGGCGCCATGGACGACAGGAGCTTTTCGCCTGATCAGTCCGGTTTCACCCAGTTCCCAGAAACCCTTGTGAATCTTCGTAAGCAGTGAACCGGACGCCACGGGAGTAACAACCTTGTCAGGCGCGCGCCAGCCGAGCTGTTCGGCCGTCTCGTATGCGAGTGTCTTGGAACCCTCAGCGTAGTATGGCCGCACGTTGACGTTGACGAAGGCCCAATTCTTCTCCGAGGCGATCTCGGTACAGAGCCGGTTGACGTCATCATAATTGCCGCGCACCTTGACTACGTTGACGCCGTAGATGGCGGTGGCGATGATCTTCTGAATCTCCAGGTTGGCCGGCACGAACACGAAAGCCTCGGTGCCGGAAGCCGCGGCGTGGGCCGCGACGCTGTTGGCAAGGTTCCCGGTTGAAGCGCAGGCGACCACATCGAAGCCAAGCTCGCGTGCCCTCTGCAGAGCCACGGCCACGACACGGTCCTTGAAGGAGTGGGTGGGGTTGGCGGTATCGTTCTTGACCCATACTTTCTTGAGCCCGAGCTCCGCCGCAAGGCGGTCGGCTTTAAGCAGCGGCGTATAGCCAGCCTGCAGATCGACCTCGGGCTTGCTGTTTACGGGAAGGAAATCGGCGTATCGCCAAAGCGACGGCGGGCCCAGGGCGATGCGGTCCTTGGTGGCCCGGCGGCGGATCTTCTCATAGTCATAGGAGACTTCGAGCGGCCCGAAGCAGAAGTCGCAGACAAACAGCGCTTCCAGCGGATAGGTGCGCCCGCATTCCTTGCATTTCAGATGTTCGGCGGTGGTTGCCAAACGATTGCTCCTTCGTCTGGCGCCGTCGCATCATGAAACCCGCGGGCAGAAAGAAAAAACCTCCGCACGGTGATGTGGCAGAGGTCGGACAGGTTCATCCTATCACCACATCTTCCAGACCAATACGGTCTGCAGGAGTTGGCACCTTGCCAGGTTCGGGTCTATTAAAGACACCGCACCGCAGGTTGCCGAGGCTTCAAAGGGCCAGTCCCTCCACCTCTCGGGATGCGAACAACGCGTTTCTGGTTGTAGCCATAGAATTCTAACAGCCACCAAAGGCGGGTGTCAAGAAGAGGGGATAGAAAGGGCGGCCCCGAAGGGGCCGCCCTATTGTCTTGATCTGGTTGGTTAGCTAGTTCGTCGGTTTGCCCAGTATCTCGTCGAAGCTGTCCTTATAGAGGACGCGCTGGCTGATGACGAACTTCTCGCCAGGGGCGCAGCTGTTGCACTTGACTTCGACCGGGGCGCCCAGCAT
>JBAZWE010000078.1:6248-9264 GCA_041660545.1 Thermoleophilia bacterium | reverse complement strand
TCTTCTTGTTTATCCGGTACAGATCCGGCGTAACGTCTCCAGAAACCACCGCCGGGCCATAACCATATGCCGCCTCCAGAACCGCGATATCCCGCTCCCCGGTGGCCGGATCGACCGTGAAGAGAACACCCGAACTCCTAGCCGTCTCCATCTGCTGGAAAATCAGCGCCACAGCGACGCCGGCGGGATCAAGGCCCATCCTGAGCAGATAGCGGAGGCTGCGTGTGTTAAAAGCTGATGTCCAGCACTTTCGCACAGCCTCGAATGTTTTTTCCAGGGAAGAAACACCGAGTACAGTTGATAACATGCCCGAGAAAGAAGCTTCGGGACTGTCCTCATAAGATCCAGAGCTGCGTATGGCAAGCGGGCGGCTGTCATTCATGGAAAGGTCCTTGTATGCGGCCCCCATCTGCCGCGCCAGGGTGACCGGCATCTCAGCATCGTTGATGAGCGAAGCGATGCGGCGCGCCGGCCCTTCAAAATCGCCCGGCTCGGACGTCAGTGTCTTCAACGCCTCCTCGATGCCGCTCCTGATACCGGATTTCTCAATAAAGTGATACCAGGCATCTGTGGTAAGTACAACTGCGGAAGGCGTCGGCAGATCCAGCTCGGCAAGACGCGCGAGGTTGGCAGCCTTGCCTCCCGCTCGCGCCGTGGTTACAGCATCAAGAATGCCGGCTGAGCGCAAGTCCAGCCAGTACTCTCCGGATAATTCCGGCGAGGGCGATTGATTCTGTTTTTCTGAATTTAAGACCATTATTAATGGAAACAGTCCAACGGTAGTTGCCATACACCGCATGAACCTGATGTGTTCAATCAGGGAAAGGTGTGCGAAACAAGTATTCCCCGGCAAGCTTGTTCCTTAACGGAATCGGATTCGGGGAGGCCCCGATGGAACGCTAGAGCAGCGCTCCCGTGGGATATGCGTAGGTGCCTCCCACGTCATCTTCACATGTTCCCTGTGCAAACGCGAAGAATGATGTCACGCCATATGGAATGACATACTTGACATGCGTGGTCAGACTGCCACCCGCGGCAAGATTCCCGAGCAATAGCGGTGTCGCGGTCGCTGCAACGACTCCGTGGCTGGCGTAAAGAGACGATACCTGGATGTCATTGGCGTCGCCAGATCCGGTGTTTCCCAGCGTATATTCAATCGTCAGAAAGCGCGACCTGTAATCCGCATAGGATTCCCAGTAGGTCCAGCCATTGGTCAGACTGAGTTGTGGCGCTCCCAGTGTGAAAGATTCAATAACCGAGCCACTCGAGTTTATTGCACTCACCCTCAGAGCTGTATCTCCTTCGTCCATTTTCATATGTTCATAGCCCGCGTATGCAAGGATGTCACCGGTCCGCAGCGCGGGAGCCCCACTCAAGGGAGCGCCGCCGCCGCCGGTGATGAAGTAGTGGATACCATCTTCCAGATGATGCAGGTAAAAATGTTCATGCCCGGCGAAAACAACATCGACGCCATACAGCTTAAAGAGTGCGTGGATCTCCGCCTTGTTTGTTTGACCTGCTGTATTGCCTGTATTGGTCCATGGGTCACCACCGTGGGCGCCGGAGAAAAGTGGCCTGTGCATGAACACAACCACCCATGGTCTCGTATTCGCGGCCAGATCGCCTGCCAGCCATGCTTTCTGATTTCCGGTGATAAGCCCTTCCTGGCCCGGTATCTCCGTGGACAGGGCGATGAAATGCGTATCCCCGTTATCAAAGCTGTAGTAATGCTCTCCATAGGTTGCCATGTCACCGCCGTTGTTTACCGGGAAAGTGAACTCCTGCTCGTATCCGGCGCGGCTGTTGGCATAATTGAGGCGCTCATGATTCCCCGGCGCCACATACATGGGTACGGAATATGTAAGCGGGGTCGTGGCGGCGAACAGCCCGTCGTACTTGGCGATGTTCTGCGCCAGGGAATCAGTACCGGTGCCATAGATGATGTCACCTACATTAAGCGATAGATCGATGTTCTCACCGATCATCTGATTGATGATGCTGGTAAAAGCCGCGGGCTGGAGTGTGGTATCCGATGCCGGACGGTTGTCGCCGACAACACCGAAGCTGAAACCGGCGCCCGATGGGCTGGCCGTATCGAACCATTTGTCGGGAATAGTTATCGACGCGCCCGGATCGGCGCTATCGGTGATGGTCACGCGATAGCAGACAGCAGAACCGGGACTCAGGCCGTCCAGCAGAATCTCATGCCGCGTGGCGCCAAGGCTGGTCTTGCTGAACGAGAACGCTGGCGGATAACCGCCATACTCGACGGTGATATCCGCGGTTACGTCCGCCTTTACGACCAGTGTCGCGGAACTGGAGCCGACCTTGCTGACAGCGACGTTCTTCGCCGTCACGCCCAGCGCCTGGGCGCCGCTCAGCATAACTATGGCAAGAATAACAGCAGTGAGGAAAGTTAAGATACGAGCTCTCATATATACACCTGACAGTCAGCTTGAGGCCGTTCCCCTATTATTAAGGTCGACAAAAACAGGCGTTATCAGAACATCGAAGTGTGGCCAACCCAGGAAATATACCCGGCCGCCTATTGCTCAGGCAGCCGCGGAAACTGATCGGGCAAGCTTCTCGCCCAGGCAGGCGTGTTCCTGGAGATGGAATCAAGCCCGCGAGGATTTATGCGGAATTATTTACGGGATATGGCGCTCAGGCTGGCGCGGGACCGGGGTACGTATAAAATCCGCCCGCAAGATCGCCGCACACAACATAGGTGGTAGCGCGGAAAAATGAAACGCCGGGCGGTACCGAGTAGTGTAACGTCCCCGATGTGCTTGCTCCCGCGGCCAGTCCACCAAAGGAAACCGGTGCAGCCGACAGAGGCATCACACCATTGGTTGCAGTCATATAGACAACCTGTACGTTGGTGGCATCGCCCGCTCCCGCATTGCCGATCTGATAATCGACCGAAAGATCACGCGCCAGGTAGTCGGCATATGTAGCCCAATATGTCCGGGTCTGTGACAAACTCAAGGCCGGTGATCCGAGTATGAAGCTCTCC
>JBAZWE010000078.1:0-6238 GCA_041660545.1 Thermoleophilia bacterium | reverse complement strand
CCGCGTCACACCGGTGGAATCTATGGCGCTCACCTTAAGCGATGCCGACGTTTCGTCGACTTTCACATGCTCGTAACCGCTCCAGCTGAAGATATCCCCCGTCTGCGGCGCAGGCTGTATCATCAGCGGCGAGCCACCGCCGCCGGTAATGACATACTGGACACCGTCCTCGACGTGATGATGATAGTAGTGCTCGTGCCCCTCGAAGACGACATCGACTCCATACTGGCGGAACAGGTTATGCAGCTCCCACCGGTTCTGTTGCCCTGCAATATTGCCGGTATTCATCCAGGGATCTGTCGTGTGAACGCCGGCAAATAAAGGCCTATGCATGAAAACAACGGCCCATTTGCTGGTGTTTGCGGCCAGCACCTGCTGCAGCCAGGCCAGCTGATTTCCCGTGATCATCCCTTCCTGCCCGGGAAGTTCGGTGCAGAGCGAGATAAAGCGGGTGTCACCGTTGACAAATGAGTAGTACTCCTCGCCATAAGTAGCGGCATCGGCTCCATTGTTGACCGGCAGCGTGAACTCCTGTTCATAACCGGCGCGATTGCTGGCGGTGGCGATCGATTCGTGGTTGCCCACGGCCGTATACATAGGCACCGAAGCGGTCAGCGGTGAGGTCACGGAGAAGAAACCATCGTATTTGGCGATGTTCTGCGCCATGGAATCATAAAAGGTGCCATAGATCATGTCGCCGACGTTAAGTGAGAGGTCCAGATTCTCCGAAGCCATCTGCTGCACGATCGTGGTCCAGACGGCGGGCTGGACAGTTGTGTCAGTCCAGGGACGATTGTCGCCGCCCACTGAGAAACTGAACGGTTCACCGGCGCCGCGCGCCAGGTGGAAACTCTTTTCCGGCAGGATGGTGGATGCGGCTGGATTGGTGCTGTCGGTTATGGTCACGCGGTAGTAGACGGTGGACCCTGGCGCCATGGTGTCGAGAATGATTTCGTGCCGAACCCGCCCGTTGCTTGTCTTCGCCAGAGTATAAATACCGGAGCTCGAGCCGTAATCGACACTGACATCGGCTGTGACGTCAGACTTGACGACCAATACGGCCGATCCGGATACCACATTACTGACGGCAACGTTCCTGGCCTGCACCCCATACGCCGGCGCCGCCCACAAAAGCAGAACCGATAAAATCGTTATGCATAATCCCGCCTGCACCGGTCTATGTTTGCTTAGCATGCTTCAGCTCCTGATTTCATTGGTTTATCAATGACAAATGGGGTCGCTTCAGCCGGCATACTGCTTATTCAGGCATGAAAAAACCCGCAAACAATTGCGGGCTGGGGATACCGCCACTGATTTTAAAATATCCTAGTTTGGCGTTGTTACCTTGCGGTGGTCTATGCCACTGAACGGCCGCTGCGCCTCACGTCTGTCTACGATAACATCGATGTCGGTATGCTCAGAAACCGATTCAGAGTAGTTCTCCAGAAGGTGTGCCAGCTGCCTGTCGATTACGAGATACTTGTGGCCGTTATCTTCGGAGATTGCGAAACGGAACTTACAGTGCGGGCATGGTGAGAATGCTCTCGCCGAAGCGCTGTAGCTTACCTTGTTGCAATGCGGACATACTAATTCTTCCACTGTCAGAACCTTGTCCCTTCCAGCCTCCCATGACTTTCAGGTGGTTTGAGTGTACCATAGACAACCGGATTTTACTATAACTTTTTCGTAGTAAATCGGGTGATACCTGCCCAGGTATTTTTATGAAGAAAGCTTGATTTGCCGCCTATTTTTCCTGTGTCTGCTTTTGGAGGATTAATGCGGTAGAATCCGTTTGACCTTGAAGATCTCCAATGAGCCGAAGTGGCGGAACTGGCAGACGCGCCGGACTCAAAATCCGGTGGGGCTCACCCCCCGTGTGGGTTCGATTCCCACCTTCGGCACCAGAAATCAGTTCAGGCTGCCGACAACTTCCGCACCTTGAGGTTCTTGCGGTTTTGTTCGGCCATCCACAGGTCATACTGCGTTTGCTGATTTAGCCAGCTCTCAGCCGAAGCACCGAAAGCTATCGATAGTCGTATGGCCATTTCAGGACTGATCCCGGCCCGACCGTTTAGGATTGCTGAAAGTGTCTTGCGACTAACGCCCAGGGCATCTGCGGCAGCAGTCACGGTCAAGTCCAGTGGCTCAAGACAAAACTCCCGCAGTATTTCACCAGGATGGGGTGGATTATGCATAGCCATGCTTTTATTAGTGATAGTCTTCATAGTCGACATCGACCGCGTCCTTTCCGTCGAATCTAAATGTAATCCTCCAGTTACCACTCACTCTGACAGACCAGGTACCTTTTCGCTTACCGGTCAATTCATGGAGATGAAGCCCTGGAAGGTCCATGTCCATCGGAGAGGTCGAGGCTTGCAGGCGACCGAGAATCAATCGAAGTCGCTTGATGTGGCTTGACTGAACACCACTTTTTACGCCCGATAGAAAATACTTCTCCAGCCCTTTATGCCTAAACCCCCTGATCACGCTCGTAGCGTAACCTATAACTTTACAGGTTGCAAGTGCTTTGGGTATTTCGCTTGCCAACATTTTGCCAACCAAATTCCGGGGACTATCGGGTACCGGAGGGGATTAGAAGGTAAACAGGGCAGCTGAACGCTGCACAGGAAGGGACAATCATGGGCTATCGAAACCTCATGGTTCCTTTGTGAGTATGAGTATCCCACTCTCCATGTCATAGTCGAAGAGAAAGCCATCCTCCGGGTCCAGGGTTGTTTTTTCCGGATCTACCCACCTGACCTTGAGATCTTCCCGCTCGTATTCAGCTTGTATGGCGACCTTCAATCCAGAACTAAAAATGTAGGCTCCTCCATGCCAAGTGGGCACATTTTTAAAATATAGCTTTGCATTCGGCGGTGGCTGAGGAAGCAGTGACTGTGTTTGTAGCGGTATACTATAGTTGATCGCCGCTGACCGCTCCCATGGTCTGTTATTGTGCGTGATACCGACATAATAAACTGGAAGTAAAACCAGCAAAGCCAGTGTTGACCCTACTTGCCATTTTTGGTTTTGCCAACCGAACTCCAGTAGCCCTAGTACAAGCAGGGCGAGAAAGCAAAATGTAGAAAAGTAGAGTGAGCGGCTCCACTCTAATCTGTGTCCAAAACCCATCATGAAAAATAATTGGTAAATAGGAGCCAGAGAAACAAACAGTAAGACCACCATTAGCAAGTAAAGTCGCCTGATAGCGTTGTTTACTCGACGCCAGTGCCAAAGTACGAGCGCCAGCGCTGTCACTCCCAACAAGCCGGTATATATTGCCAAACCCAGAATCACCTTCCTGGAAAATTCAAAACTTGACAACGGTGAAATAACGGTTGACATCGATACAAGGGTCGGTACCAGTTCCGGCTTGCCAAACTTCGGCATATTTTCATAGCCACCTAATCGCCCCAAAATCGCATAACGCAATGCCAAATTGCTTGCGAAAATCAAGAAAAAGATGGAAAGTCTGATAGCTGGTCCATAAAACCTGCGAAGTGGTGCGGCCAGCCTTTGCTGTCCTTCTCGTCCGGCCACATCGCTTCCATTGCTTTCAAAATTGTTGCCACTATAGAGCACTTCAATTGCCGGAAACAGTACAGCCAGGATCATTGCATTTTCTTTGCTAAACAGCGCGAGAAGTGTTGCCACCATTGAAATGGCAAAGGCGGTCTTGCTGTGCTTCCTCAGCGATAGCCAGTATAGGCCCATCGCCAACAAAACGAACATCAGCGCCATGAGATCAAAACGGGCAGCACTCCATGTGACCGCTTCTGGCCCGATCGGCGTTAACACAAACAGGAGAGCCACAACCACAGCCGACATGCGATGCGCCCCTAAACGAAATAGAAACCAATAGATCAGATACGCGTTGATCGCATGCAGGGAAACATTTATCAGATGAGAGGGCATACCTTCGAAGCCGAACAACTTAAACTGAACCCACCAGGTTATTAAAGGCACCGGCCTGACAAAGTCATGAAGACTATAACAAAGCTGCCATATATCTATTATGGAGAGCCTGCCTGCAATGGATGCCAAGGCGAAGTCATCGCCAATGAGAGTGTTGTTCAGTATCGTACGATATGCAACAAGCGCCAGTGTCAGCAGAAAAAGGGGAAATAGAAGTTGACTCGTCGTATGACGACTCATAATACGCCCAATTATTTTCATGGTATTCCCAACTTTTCTCACGGCCCGAAGAGTAACCCTGCTTCTACTTCCTTCTAAACCTCCCCGGTAGCCCGCCCCATTAGAAGGAATGGGCGCTTAGGATACACCAAGTATGACTATTTGTCTATTATTTAGGTTTGAGAGATATGGCTTAAGCTGGCTCTCTTTCGCTGACCCCGAGTTGATACAAAATTGATTCGTTTCTATCGAATGGGGATATGAAAACTGCAAACATTTTGCAAACCAAATAATTGGGATTATGTGGTAAATGGTACAGCTGAAAGCCGCATTGGAAGGGACTATTAGGTAATAGATGGGATTAGACGGTACGCAAGGCACCAAACTCAAAATCCGGTGGGGCTCACCCCCCGTGTGGGTTCGATTCCCACCTTCAGCACCAGAACATCTGAACCTAAAAAACACGGACGCAATACGAGCCGTGGCCCATTCTTGCGCCCGTGTTTCTTGATAAAAGCCCCAGACCGAGACTTCACTAACTGATGTTATCGGGCGACCCCTTTCGGGGCCGCCCTGGTTATCTGTACTTCTATGCCTTCGCTATTTTGCTAATCCCTACCGGTTTTGGCCGGGGAACGCTAACGAGTGGGCACTTGGAGGCAGCAGAATTGACTTTTCCACTACATTTGTGTCGGCATTCAGAAAACGCAGACCTCCTTGACTGTTGACTCGTGAATAGGTGCTTACCATCAAATAACCACCCGTCGGGTCGTAGATCTGGTGGCTGATGTCGTCCGGGCCCCACACTCCCGCATCCATCCACTTGTCGACCTTGATGGTCGAAAGGTCAGGAGTCGGGTTTTTCAGCGTGTCGATGTTCAGGAACCACAGATAGGGACCTGAGCCGTTTGCCAAGTTAGGTGCTAGACCTAGCACCTTGTCGTTGCCGTCTCAGGTATATGTGTTGATATCCCCGATCACCAGGTACTTCTGGTCGGGCGATATCTCGTAGTTATGCGGATGCAGGCTCGGACCGCCCGGCATGTGACCCGCCTGGGTCAACACGACGGAGTTTGTCTGTACGTCGACGACCACCGTACCGGGATCGCCCTGCGTACCGCTACTGCCCACGAACACGTACTTCCCGTTCGGGTGCGCCAGTAGCGCATGCGTCATTGTGCCCCCGACGTGGATAGTAGCTGCGGGCGTAGGCATTGTCCCTGGAAGGCCAGTGATGTCAAACGAACGCAGATTGCCCAGGGCCATATCTGTGACCCAAAGAAGCGTATCGTCTGGTGAAGAATCCATCACGTGGTTCCCGGCGCCAAGCGCAAAGGACCCCAGATACGTCTGGTTTTGGACATCAAAGACGTTGATCCCATAGAACTTGTTGCTGGCGACGAAGAGCCACCTGCCGTCACGCGACATGTGGTTGCCGACGCCGGCGCCCACGTCCCAATGCTTCAGCTCCTGACCGTTGCTGGCATCAAGAACCGCAACGTAGCCGCCAGTGGTCGACATCTGTTCCGAAACCCAAATGTACTTACCATCCGGAGATACTGAGATGAAATGACCCTGTTGGTCCGTCGGAGCCAGGTAGCTCAGGAAGAAGTTGTTGACCAGAGACTGGCTGCCAACATCTACCACCGAGATCGTTGCCGGCTTAACATTGGAGCTGTAAACCAGGGTCGCCCCCGGATTCACCGGGTAGTTATAGGAGTTACCGCCACTATCGTTGGCACTGGCGGTAATGTTCGTATAGAACGAACCAACGCTTGGCGGAACGGTGTAGATCAGGTTGACGTTTGCCGATGCGCTTGCAGCGATGCCGCCCACGCCAACCGGCGTGGCCGTCGACAAGGTTACACCGTTAGTGGCTGATGCGCCGGTGATTGCGACACTTGATGCGGCCGGACCCGCGTTGCTGATCGTGTACTGGACCGTCAGTTGATGTGCTAAATAGTCGGCGTACTAACCGCAGAAGGCGTTGTGGCCGCTGACGCTGAGGTCAGGTCTCGTGGGCGTGGGCATGCTGCCTACGCTCCCCTGCGCGTTTGAGATGGTCAATATCACGAACAGTAACATCACGCAGAGCGACATTACC
>JBAZWE010000077.1:0-9307 GCA_041660545.1 Thermoleophilia bacterium | reverse complement strand
TATGTGTGACCAGAACAGTCTGGCTGGCATAGAGTTTGATTTTGCGCCCCCGCAGGTAAATATCGCCTGGCGTCAGCGGGTGGAGCGAAAGGCGGGTCTTTCACTCAGAGAGACTTCCTGGCAGTCGCTGTTCTCATTGGAGGTTCCGCTGCTGGCGGCTCTCCTGATGGTCCTGTCGGTCTCCCTTTTGATGACCCCCGATTCCATCTCAAGGATCGGAATATTCAACGTCAGTTATCCATCGTTCATCGTATGCCCCTTCCTGGAGCTTTCCGGCCTGCCTTGCCTTTTTTGTGGCATGACACGCTCGTTCATGTCGATGGGCGGCCTGGATGTCGGTCAGGCCTTTACATTCCATCCTCTTGGGCCTGTTTTCTTCCTTTTGACGGTTGTGACGACGCTGGGCCTCTCATTATCGCTCGCATTAAAAAAGAGGTTTGTTTTTTCCCTGAAGCCCGCTACGTGGAGATTTCTGGCCGGTGCGACCGTGACGGGCGTACTGCTTGCCTGGCCGCTGAAACTCTATTTCTGGCACAAGACCGGGCTGTTATAAGCACCCGGTCTATACCGGGTCAAAAAAGGAGAAACTGAGTGGAGAGCGCGCCCGCCCTGCAGTTCGATATACATCAGAAGCTATCGACTGACTGGCAGACATCGTTCTGGACCGATTTTCTACTGGTTCTGGTGACTTGCGGCATTTACGGGGTCTACATCTTCTACAAGCTGCTGGAAAGACGGCAGCAACATTTTGAACGCATGGTTTCCTTAAGGTGGCATCTCGTTGAGTATCTGCGGGAGATGGTAACTCAATCAGGACGCGAGAACGAACTGGCTGATGAGATGGCTGAACTGGAAAGACTGCATGCGAGAGCGTCCGAGAGGGACCGTGAGGGGGACAAGTCGCCGGTCGTCTGGCTGGTGCTGGCGATAATCGGGATTCTGCCGGCTACGTTTTATGCCATGAACTTTCTCAACAGTGATTGTCACGAACATGAAACAAATGAGATTCTCTTTCTGGACAAGGCTGGAGATCTGATGTCAAGGCTGGGGTTGAACCGCCACTCGCCTGCAAGGCCGGCGATTCCAGCCAGGAGCTTTCTGGTGCTCTTTCTGTTGACGCTGGTGACATTCGGAATCTATGGTATCTACTGGTGGTACACGCTGATCAGTGATCCGAACGAGCATTTCGATGGTCACGGGGTCTGGGAGGGCTGGCTGACTGGAGAGATCGCGCCTGCCGTGGCTGTATGAACCGTAAGTATTTATTAGAGATTGAAAAAATCTAACCAAGGAGGAAACATGGAAGGCAATGCACCAACACCACCACCGCCTCCCGCGCCGCCTGTAGTACCACAGGCCGGAGGCTATGTAAGACAACCGCCGGAGAAGGCCGGCGGGCTGGCGATAGCTGCGCTGGTTCTGACTATTGCGGGAATCGTATGTTGCTGTTTTACCGTTCCGTCTATCGTAGGTCTTGTACTTGCTTTCATTGAAAAAGGGAGGATAGCGCGAGGGGAGTCCTCTCAAAAAGGCGCAGGCATGGTTAAAGCTGCAATAATTCTGGGAATAATAGGCTGCGCTATCGGCGTACTCTATTGGGTGATAAATATAGTCCTGCAGATAATGGGAACATCATCCCAGTATTTTTACTACAGCAGTTGATCTATTTACCAAGAAATTGATAAAAAGTAACATTGGTTGCTTTTGATCTTGGTTGCAGGTTTATTTATTAAATCATTACGAACCGGAGGATTTTATGTATTGCAAGAATTGCGGGAAAGAAGTTGATGCACAGGCTGCCGTCTGCATGGAATGCGGCGCCCAACCCATGAACGGTCAGGGCTTCTGCCAGAACTGTGGGGCTGAAACCGGACCTGGCGCTGTCGTCTGCACCAAGTGCGGAGTACAGCTGCAGGCAGCCGCGCCGGCAACGGCGGGTTACGCTCCAGGAATGGTCAGTGACAAATCCAAGATGGCCGCCGGACTTCTCGGCGTTTTTCTGGGAGCCTGGGGCGTACACCGGTTCTATCTGGGATATACAGGTATCGGCATCGCACAGATCGCTGTAACAATCGTTACCTGCGGTATTGGCGGCCTTTGGGGATTCATCGAGGGCATCCTGATTCTGACCGGATCGATGAATACCGATGCCAACGGATTGCCTCTGCAGGATTAGGCCAGACCGGGCTCATCATTGTTACCGACAATTGAATAGAGGCTGAATTTTGGACTGCGCCTCCCATCCGGGTGTCGCGGCGACCGGGACATGTCCGCGATGCCACAGGGGTTGTTGCACCGAGTGCATGACGGTGGCTGCCGATGGCGGGGCATGCTGTGTTGACTGTCTTGAGTCAGCAACAGCGGCCCCCAGGGGATTGGGCGGAGCACCGGGCGGGATCGCCATAGCGTCGCTAGTGTTCTCTCTTGTAAGTCTGTTCGGGTTTTGCTTTGTGCCTGCTGTCGTATTTGCCATCACGGGAACGATCCTGGGCGTTATCGAGCTCGGTAGGATCAAAAAAGGAAAATCTCCTCTCGGCGGCAGGAGCTTCGCGCTGGCGGGAGCTATTATCGGAGCCACGATGACGGTTCTGATCTCCATTTTTGTGATCATCATGTTCATCGTCGCCGAATGAGGGGTGTTGGTCGCGACAGCTTTTTTAAGGAATGTCCACCCCTGTCGCGGAATTATCGACAGTGGGCCTGCTCATAAAACCACGATGTTTCTTTTATGAACCGCGAGCTATTTGCTGCCACCCCAACTTGCGATCTGAGTGATCGAATACTCATTGATTATCTAGATTTTCTGATAAATAATCGGGTCTGTACTTATCGGCACGACTTAAAAAGCACAAGGAAGAGGGCTTTGAAATGAGATGCAGAAATTGCGGTACCGCGGTGGATGAAAAAGCGGTTATTTGCGTAAATTGCGGGAGCCCACCGGCAAGCGGAAGAGCTTTCTGCCAGAACTGTGGAGCAGCGACGGATCCGAACGCCGTCGTATGTGTCAAATGTGGCGTAAGTCTGGCTAGCTCGCTGCCGGGTATCGGCTTCGCTCAGGCCAGCCCAGGCACCAAGTCAAAAATGGCCGCGGGGATACTGGGAATCATGGTGGGCGGATTCGGTGTTCATAACTTTTACCTGGGATACACCGGAAAAGCAGTCGCACAGCTGTTGCTAATGATTGTCGGCATAGTTCTTGCCTGTGTCTTCGTGGGATATTTCATGATAATGGCTGCATATATATGGGGCCTGGTCGAAGGCGTCATGATCCTGACCGGTTCGATAAATACTGACGCTGATGGTAACCCGCTCAAAGACTAGGAATGGATGAAAGAGAGGCTGAATTTTGGACTGTGCCTCCCATCCGGGTGTCGTGGCCATCGGGACATGCTCGCGATGCTTAAGGGGCTGTTGCCCCAAGTGCCTGACCATCGCCCCTGATGGCAGGACTTATTGCGTCAATTGCCTCCTGACTGGACAAAATCAGCCAGCCACGGCGGCTGGTCTTTCAATAGGCCCAATGGCAATTGTGTCCATGGTTCTTTCGATCGTGGGAATTTCTGGAATCTGCTGCTTTCCGGGAATCGCCCTGGCTATCGCCGGCTCAATCATGGGTATCGTTGAACTGGGCAGGATCAGAAAAGGGGAATCGCCCGCGGGCGGCAGGGGCTTTGCCATCGCCGGCTGCATCGTCGGAGCCACCTGCGTTTTTTTATACATCCTTTTTATCATGTACATGGTAGGGATCACTATCATCGGAGCACTCTGACAGGACCGCATGTGCGCGCCCTCGTTTTAAGCATCCATACATGACTTACCTCTTTACTTTTGTTTCCTCTCTTTATATCCTTGCAATACAAATAAGAGCATCTGATAACCAAATGATTTTTCTGCCGGGTTTTGTTCCCGGATGCGCACAAGAATTTGCTCTTTTTATGTCATGAGCGGGCAGGGGATGACTTCACATTTTTGGACGGTTTTTTTAACTTCCCCAGCATGATCTGGCATCCGGATAGTTCCATGGTAAATCTATGTCAGGAAGCAAGTTGAAGAAATGCGTCGACCCGGGGGAGCTGGCAGAAGTGACAGATATCCGTTGGGGCATGCTCCTGTCGCATCACTCACCATGTGACTACGATCGAACCTTCAGTATCAGCAGTCTTCGAATCTGTACAAGATGTTTCGGGGTGCTTATTGGCATAATCGGCGGTGTCGCGTTGACGCTGCGGGTAGTTCCGGAGTATCTTCTGATCTTTTCGCTGGTATTACCTTTACCGGCAGTGATGGATTTCATGCTCAACGAGCTGCAAATGGTGAAGGGCAACAACGGCCGGCGTCTGGTGACGGGAATCATGCTCGGCATCGCGGTTGGCTTCGACCTGTATGCAGTGACTGATATCGGTCTGCTGCAGGGCTTTGCACAACTTGCATGGCTGGTCGTTCTCGAGTTCTTCGTAGTTGCTGTTCTACTGCGCACTGGCTTCCTGGACGAATATGTCAGCCGATACGAGAAAGGAGTCAGGAAGAATTAAACTTTCTATCTTGCAAGATGCATAAATTCAAAGGAGGTTTTTCATGGCTCGACCTGTCTGGTGTAATCTGTGTAACCGAAACGTAGTACCCACGAAAGATTTCAACTGGTTGGTATTTATTTTCCTTTGTGGAGTCCTCTACCTTCCCATCTACTGGCTGCAAGGGAAAAAATGTCCTATTTGTCAGGGCAGGAATTTCAGCCCGGCTGCAGCCGGTCACATGGGCCAGGGTCATCAGCCTCAGCAACCGGTGGTCCAGCAGGTTTTTGCACCGCCGCAAGCGCCGCCGCAGCAGCTCAATCAGCCGGTGCCACAGGCTCCGCCGGTTGCGAATACTCCAAAGACAATCGTCCTGGATCCACCGCAGCAGGCTTCCGCGCCAACGAGTGGCGGATCCGCGGATATTTTTTGCCCGAGTTGCGGCAGCAAGGCCGCGGTCGACGATGGGTTCTGCACCGATTGCGGCGGAGCGCTTTCCTAGAAACCAGGCAATTTACTAGAGACACGGTCCGGGAGGGTTGATATTGAACTGTCGCGCGTGCGGACAGGAAAATAAGGAAGGCGCGAAGTTCTGTGCCGGCTGTGGGGCCGCGATCGAGACAATCCGGGAGGCAGCAGACGCGCAGGTTGGTGAGACGTGCCGTACCTGCGGGACTGTATTTACCGTTAACGGACCCTTCTGCGGGAAATGCGGTACCCCCAGGGACGCGGTACCCCAGGTTATCGCGAACGGAAGCCCGCCAATCAAGGCTGTACCTGCGCCGGATGGCGTCGATACGGTGACATCCGGCAATAAAGACCAGATATCCAGGATGCTGCCGATATTCGCAGCTATCGGAGTTGTGGTGATAATCGCCGTCGTCGGTGTGTTCATGGTCAGGTCACGCAGTAGTGAAGCTTCCGGCGGTATTATGCAATCGGACGAGCGCAATATAACTTCCACTGCACAAACTCCGGAAAATCAGGAAGTAGCTGCTCCCGTTCCCATGTTCAGGGCTAATCCTCAGCACACCGCGGTTTTTGATGCCCGCGGTGGTACTCCGACCGGTTCGATCAAGTGGAGACTGAAGACAGATGGCAAGATATTTTCCTCACCCGCCATAGCCGGCGGTATCGTGTATTTCGGAAACAATGACAATACGCTTTTCGCCGTGGATTCATCCACCGGGCAGGAGAAATGGAAGTTCAGGACCGGGGATTTTGTCGGTTCGTCGCCCGCAGTGGTGGATGGAACAGTGTATTTTGGCTGCCAGGACGGATATATGTATGCCCTTGGCGCAACGACGGGCAGCGAGAAATGGAGATTCAAAACCGGTGATGGAATCGGTTCTTCGCCGACCGTAGTCGATGGTCGCGTCTACTTCGGCAGCTGGGACGGCGGGCTGTATGTACTTGACGCGGCTTCCGGCAGGGAGATAACAAGATACATGACAGGCGCAAGCGTCTACTCTTCACCCGCGGTCGCGAACGGCCTCATTTATTTTGGTGGCAACGACGGGGTCTTCTATGCTCTCGATGCGACCAGCGCACAGCCGCGCTGGACTTTCAGAACGGGCAAGAAACTGAACTCGGCGCCTTCCGTTGAGGACGGCGTGGTCTACTTTGGCAGCGATGATGGGAACCTGTTTGCACTGGATGCCTATACGGGTGTCGAGAGGCGCCGATTCAAGCCGGGTGGGAATATCTCCACTTACCCTGCTGTTGAGGGCGGCGTGGTCTATTTTGGCAGCGACGACAACAGTTTTCAGGCGGCGGACATGTCGACTGGTCTGTTTAAGTGGAGCTTTCGTACCGGAGGCATCATCTACTCATCGCCTGTCATAGCCGGCAGGACCGTCTATTTCGGATGTCTGGACGGCAACATGTATGCCGTTGATACTGAAACCGGGGCCGAGAAATGGCGCCTCAACACCGGTGACAAGATCAATTCGTCACCGGCCGTCGATAACGGAGTTGTTTTCTTCGGAAGCGACGACAGGACTTTTTACGCGGTGCGATAAAAGGTGAAAGTACATCCCTGTGATGAGAGGGCATTCCATACTGATGTATCTGTGCTAGAATCTTCATCCGATGACTGACGAATTACTGACAACTTACCAGCTGGCGCCCTCGATCCTCTCGGCGGATTTCTCACATCTTGGAGAGGATATAAAAAAGGTGATGGATGCCGGCGTGCGTGTCATTCACGTGGACGTCATGGATGGCGCTTTTGTTCCCAATATCACTATCGGTCCGGTCGTTATCGCGGGTATTCGTGATCTGGTACACAAGGCCGGCGGCATCCTGGACGTACATCTTATGATCGACGCTCCCGAACGCTTTATCGAGGATTTCGCGCAGGCCGGCTCCGACTGGATCTGCGTACATGCCGAGGCCTGCACGCATCTGAACATGACCCTCTCCCAGATACGGGCGGCGGGATGCAAGGCTGGAGTCTCACTTAATCCGGCGACCCCGCTGTCGGCACTCCAGGAAGTGACTTCAGATATCGATTTCGCGCTTATGATGACGGTCAATCCGGGTTTCAGCGGCCAGAAGTTCATTTCCTCCGTGCTGCACAAGATCCAGAGGGCCCGTCAGCTTCTGCCGGATAGCGTGGGGCTCGAAGTCGATGGTGGGGTGGCGCCGGATACGATAGACGCGGTGCTGGCCACCGGCGCAAACCTTTTCGTTGCCGGCTCAGCGGTGTTTGGAGCGCCCGATCCCGCGGCCGCCGCCGGCTCGCTTATGGCCAGGATGGCGGAAAAGGCACGATCCAAGGCCCGCTGAGGACCGATGTTCTAAAGGCGCGTCGCGCCGGATATCTTCGCAGACCTGTTGTATCTCCCGAGTGTGACCCCCAGAATTCCTCACTTCGCTCACAATTTGCAAATATGCTATTATTTCTGCGTGCGTGTTTTTTATCAGCGCGCTAAATTAAATAGCTGTTATTTACAGCAATATCTTCGGGGCGGGGTGTAATTCCCCACCGGCGGTCATAGTCCGCGAGCCTCCTTTAAAAGAGGTTGACCAGGTGAAATCCCTGGGCCGACAGTTAAAGTCTGGATGGGAGAAGATAAAGCTACCCGTTGCCCTGGGATGCTGTTGCCCGGGGTTTTTTCATGGGCGGCATTCCAGAGTGGTATTGGCGCGTCGGCGCCCGGTATCTTTCCCTCCCCATCTTCCCGAACAATTCGCGTAAATGACGCATGCAATTTCCCCACGGGTGAGATTGTCATGAATTCATGGACTTTATACAAAATGGCGATAGGGAAACAGTTTTCAAACGATGATTTCCGGACTTGACATAAGCTTTATGCAAAGAGCCCTCAACCTCGCCGACCTCGCGCGTGGAATGACGAGTCCGAACCCGACCGTGGGTGCTGTGATCGTGCAGGGCGAGAATGTGATCGGTGAAGGATATCATCATCGGGCGGGTGGCGATCATGCTGAAGTGGCGGCCATCAAGGCGGCGGCATCTGACGGCAAAGATACAAGCGGGGCAACTATTTTTGTCACGCTTGAACCCTGTTGTCACACCGGCCGTACGGGTCCATGCACCGAGGCGCTCATCAACGCCGGCATTTCCCGGGTGGTTGTGGCTTCGCTCGATCCATCCGCAAAAGTAAACGGCAAAGGGCTGGAGAGGTTGCGCGATGCCGGCATGCAGGTGGAAGTCCTGGATGGTTCCCTGGCCGAACGGGCCCGGATGCAGAACGAAGCCTTTCGCAAGCATGCGGTAACCGGGCTTCCTTTCGTGGTTTTCAAGAGCGCAATGAGCATAGACGGCAAGATCGCCACATCAACGGGTGATTCAAAATGGATTTCCGGTGAGGAGAGCCGTGCTCTCGTCCACGCCATGCGTGGCGAGATGGATGCCATTTCTGTTGGCGCCGGTACCGTGACGGCGGATGACCCGATGTTGACGTGCCGCATCTTTGGCGATCACCGTCAACCGTTACGGGTGGTTTTCGACTCCCATGCGGATATATCAATCGATAGCAAACTTGTAGAAACGGCCGGCGAGGTAGCGACCCTGGTCTTCGCAACCAGTGATGCTCACGCCGATAAAGTAAAAGCTTTGGAGAATGCCGGCGTGGAAGTTGTAATCGTCGGTAAACAGGCCCAGCGGGTTGACGTGGGCGAGGCGCTCAGGCGTCTGGGCTCACGTGAGTCCGCAGTGATAAGCCTGCTTTTAGAGGGCGGTCCGACGCTGGCGGCGTCGTTTGTCGAAGCCGGCGTCATCGACAAGGTCATGACATTTATCGCGCCCAAAATAATAGGCGGCGCCACCGCTCGCACACCCGTCGAAGGCCTGGGTTTCCGGCTCGTGGGTGAGGCGATTCCGTTATATCGCATGACGTACAAGCCTATCGGCGACGATGTGCTGCTGACCGCATATACGAGCCGGGAAGAATGGTAGAAGCATGAATGGAATCCGAATGACAACGCGGGGGGTTGGCTAGATGTTCACAGGCATCGTGGAAGAACTGGGTAAACTCGTTAGTCTGCAGATGAAGGCTGATAGCGGCGTCATCACGATTGAAGCTGACAAAGTCCTTGAAGGATGTCAGCTGGGAGACTCCATCGCTGTCAACGGCGTTTGTCTCACAGCTCGGGATTTCGGCAACGGCACATTTTCGGCCGACGTCATGCCGGAGACGATCCGCAAGACAAACCTGGGAAATCTCAAACCCGGCGGCATCGTCAACCTCGAGCGGGCGCTTATGCTCTCTTCAAGGCTGGGTGGACATCTTATGCTGGGCCATGTGGATGCTACGGGCAGGATAACAGAT